>DATGIY010000130.1:0-5873 GCA_035295475.1 Terriglobales bacterium | reverse complement strand
GAAGGCGTGGTGCGGGAGGCGGAGCGCGATCGCCAATTCGCCCGCCGTTTGGCGATCGCCAGCCGCCGCGTGCGCTCTCTCCAGCAAAAATCCCGTCACCTCAAACGCCATGCGCCCCAGCTTAAACCGGAAATAGTGGAGCGCCTGCAGCGCCAGCTGTGGGAATTGGGCGAGCAAGTCCGGGTCGAAGCCTTCGCCGCCGGAGAACAGGCGTGATTGTTGCCGGGGTGATGAGCGGCACTTCCGCCGACGGCATCAACGTGGCGGTGGTCGAACTGACCGGCCAAGGCCCCCGCCTGCGGCTCCTCGGCCACCTGGAGTTCCCCTTTCCGCCCACGGTGCGGCGGGCGATCCTCGCCGCCATGAACGCGGAGAAGGCGCGGGTGGCTGATCTGGCCCGGCTCAATTTCTTGCTCGGCCACCTCTATGCGGGCGCGGTGATCGCCGCCGCGCGCAAGCTCAAAACCAAACTCGAGCTCGTCGGCTGCCACGGCCAGACCCTCTATCACCAGGGCGAGCCGCAGGCCTTTCTCGGCCGCCAGCTGGCGGTCACCTGGCAAACCGGCGAAGGCGCGGTAATCGCCGCCCGCGTGGGCGTGCCCGTGGTTTCCGACTTCCGCCCCGCCGACATGGCGGCGGGTGGCCAAGGCGCTCCCCTGGTGCCGTTCCTCGACTACCTCTTCTATCGCCATCCCCGGCTGGGCCGGGTGGTGCAGAACATCGGCGGCATCGCCAACCTCACCGCTATTCCCGCCGCCGCGTCACCCGAGCGGGTGATCGCCTTCGACACCGGCCCCGGCAACATGGTGATCGACGCGGTCACCGAGCGTCTTTTCCGCCGCCCCTTCGACCGCGATGGCCGCATCGCCCATCGCGGCCGCGTCCTGGACAAAGCGGTGGATGAAATTTTGCGCCAGCCCTTTTTTCGCGGCCGTCCGCCCAAAACCGCTGGGCGGGAGCAATTTGGACGTGAGTTCGTGGCTGAATTTTTGCGTCGCTGCGGGCGCGCCTCCCCCGCCGACGTGGTGGCCACCGCCACCGCGCTCAGCGCGCGTTCCATTGCCGGCGCCATTCGCCGGTTTGTGCCCGGCCCTTACGCCGAGCTGATTGTTTCCGGGGGCGGCGCCAGCAATCCCACGCTGCTGCGCATGCTGCGCGATGAAATCGCTCCGCTGCGCCTCCGCCGCTCCGATGAATTCGGCCTGCCTTCCCAAGCCAAGGAGGCGGTCGCCTTCGCCCTGCTCGCCTATCAGACCTGGCGTCGCCAACCCGGCAACATCCCCTCCGCCACTGGGGCTTCGCGGCCTGCTATTCTGGGAAAGATCTCACTTCCATAAATATCCGGTGCTTCATTGCGCCGAGGGGGCGGGTTGAAACTCTCGCTGAGAGGCGTGGCTGGCTGCTTCTCGACTGGCGGCCGCCGGCGTCGCAAGATGGAGAAAATATCTAAGAAGTGCTGCCTGGCTTTGCTGGCGCTGACCCCGGTTTTCTTCGCCTGCTCCTGCTCGCAGTCTCCCGATCCCAAAACGCTGGTGATGATCATCGAGAGCAGCCCCACCAATCTCGATCCCCGCGTCGGCATCGATGCCCAGTCGGAGCGCATCGACACCCTGCTCTTCGATTCGCTTGTCCACCGCGATGAGCACTTTGAACTGCGTCCCTGGCTCGCCGAAAGCTGGGAAACCCCCAATCCCGTCACCTACGTTTTCCACCTCCGCCACGGCGTGCGCTTTCACGACGGCCGTCCCCTGACCGCGCGCGACGTGAAATGGACTTTCGACTCCATTCTCAGCCACAAACTGCTCACCACCAAAGCCACGGTTTATCAATACGTGGACCAAATCGACGCTCCCGACGATTACACCGTCGTCTTCCACCTGAAGGAGCCGCAGGCCACGCTGCTGTGGAATTTATCCGACGGAGCCATCGGCATCGTGCCCTACGGCAGCGGCCCGGAACTGGCCCAGCATCCCATCGGCTCTGGACCGTTTCGCTTTGTCTCTGCGCAACAGGACAAGGAAGTTGTGGTGGAACGCAATGATCGCTATTGGGGCGAGGAACCGCACATCGAGCGGGTGCGCTTCGCCGTGGTTCCCGACGCCACCACCCGTGCCCTCGAACTGCGCAAGGGCAGCGCCGATATCGCCATCAACGCGCTCACCCCCGATACCATCGTGGCCCTGCGCCGCGACCCGCAACTCCGCATCCTGACCGCGCCCGGCACCATCTACGCCTACCTGGCCCTCAATCTGCGCGACCCCGTTCTGAAGGACGTGCGCGTGCGCCGTGCCCTGGCCTATGCCATCGACCGCCGGCCCATGATCCAATATCTATGGCGCGACATGGCCCGGCCCGCGGCCAGCATCCTGCCCGTGCAGAGCTGGGCCTACGACGCCGATGTGCCGCAGTACGACTACAACCCGGAGCGTGCCCGCGAACTGCTGCAGCAGGCGGGCTATCCCGCGGTGAACGGCGTGCGCTTTCACCTCACTATGAAAACCTCCACCGAGGAAAGCACGCGTCTGCTGGCGGCGGTGCTGCAGCAGCAGCTGCGCGCCATAGGCATCGCGCTCGACATCCGCACCTTCGAATTTGCCACCTTCTTTTCCGATGTCACCAAGGGCGCCTTTCAGCTCTATTCCCTGCGCTGGATCGGCGGCAATGACGATCCCGATATCTTTGAGCACGTGTTCTATTCCACAAACACCCCACCCAAGGGCGCCAACCGCAGCTACTACGACAATCCCGCCGTGGACAAGCTGATTGATCGCGGACGCCAGGAACTGGAGGAGCAGAAGCGCAAGCAGGACTACGCGCAGATTCAGCGCCTGGTGGCCGGCGACCTGCCTTACATCAACCTCTGGTACCTGGACAATGTGCTGGTGTACTCGAGCCGGGTCAGGAATCTGCAGTTAAATCCCGCCGGCAATTACGACTTCCTGCGCACCGCAGAGTTATCGCGGTAAGTATCTTTTGTGGGCGCAGGCGGCTCGCCTGACCTGCCTCCGCTGCCCTGGGAGAGGCGTCATTCCGAGGGATTTTTATTCCCCAGGAATCTCGCCCCCAGCCTGTGCCATCTCAGATTTCGCCACTCCTCCTGCGTGTTACCATCAAACTCGGGTTTTCAGAATTCCACTAACGTGCGCATCCTCTTCATCGGCGACATCTTCGGGCGGCCTGGGCGCAACATAGTGCGCGAGCAACTGGAAGCCGTGGTTATAGAACACCGCGTCAACCTGGTGATCGCCAATGGGGAAAATGCCGCCGGCGGCTTTGGCATCACCCCCGCGCTGGCGGAAGAACTCCTGGAACTGGGTATCGACGTGCTCACCACCGGCAACCATGTCTGGGATAAACGGGAGATCATGGATTACTTCGAGACCGCCAACGGCAGCGGCCCTGCTCGCCGTGTCTTGCGTCCCGCTAACTACCCTGCCGGCCTCCCCGGCACCGGAATTTTTGAAGGGCAAACCCACGAGGGCATCCCTTACGCCGTCCTCAACCTGCAGGGACGGGTGTTCATGGCGCCCATCGACGATCCTTTTCGCTCCGCCGACGCGCTTCTGAAGAAAATTCAGGCTAAGGTCATACTGGTTGATTTTCATGCCGAGGCGACCTCGGAAAAAATTGCCCTGGGATGGTATCTCGACGGCCGCGTCACCGCCGTCATCGGCACCCACACCCACGTACCCACCGCCGACGAGCGCATCCTGCCGCAGGGCACCGCCTATCTAACCGATGTGGGCATGACCGGGCCCTACGACAGTGTGATTGGCGTGCAGAAAGAGCAGATCATCACCCGCTTCTTGAAGAATTTGCCCATGCGCTTCGAGGCGGCCACCGGCCAGGTGAAGTTCTGCGCCGTGCTGATCGACTGCGACGAGCACACCGGCCGGGCCACCGCTATCGAGCGCCTCATGCTGGAGCCGGCTGGCCGGGCCTGAGGGCGCGGCTGCTGTCACCAGGATTTAGCCCTGAGCTTTGTGACCGATACTTCGCTCTCCGTCTCTCGTCTGCTGCCTCGGGCTGAGGCTTACCTCTTCGACATCGACGGCACCTTGCTCAATTCCCGCGACGGGGTGCACTACAACGCCTTTCACGCCGCCCTGCGGGCGATTTACGCCATCGATTCCCCCATTGACGGCGTGCCCGTCCACGGCAACACGGACCTGGGAATCCTGCGGGCGGTTGTGCTGCGGGCGGGCTTTTCTGCCGCCGACTTTGAAGCCAGGCTCCCCTCGGCCATCGCCTGCATGTGCGCCGAAGCCAGCCAACATGCTGCCGACATGCGCCCCGAGCTTTGCCCCTCCGTCCGCGAGCTGCTCACTGCCCTGCGCCAGTCGGGCAAGCTTCTGGGCGTGGTTTCCGGCAACCTGGAGCCGATTGGCCGCCTGAAGCTCAAAGCCGCCGGCATCGAGCAATTTTTTGCTTTTGGTTCGTTCAGTGATCAGCGGGAGTTGCGGCGGGATATTTTTCGCCACGGCATCGCGGAAGCTCGGCGGCGCCTGGGCCCGGCCGCGGAGGTCTGTTTTGTGGGCGATACGCCCGCCGATATCGCGGCGGCACACGAGCTTGCTTGCCCGATTCTGGCCGTCGCTACGGGCATTTTTTCTGCTGCCGACCTTCTCGCCCAACGCCCCGATGCCTGTATTACCTGCTGTAGCGAACTTTTGGTATGAAAATTGCCTTTATCCTTGCCGGCAAGGCATTCGAACACCCTGGCAGCGTGCAAAAAAGGACACCGCACTTTCCCAGCAAGTCCTGCACAGCCTTGCCCAGGCGGCCAATAGCGGCGATGAACCTTAAGGTGGTTTACTAGCAGCCAAACCAGCTCTGGACGGGTAAAATCGGTGCTACAAGTGCGCATTCTGCTATGCATCGTTCTGGCATTGAATCTGGCGGCTTATGCTGCCGATTCGCCGTCCCCGCCGGCCAAGGTATTGCCCGGGCGGGTCACCGCCAAAGACCGCAAAGCCGCCCGCGACGCGTTTCGCCGCGGCCTCAAGCTGCGCGCCGAGAATAATCCCAACCAGGCGTACCACTTCTTCCGCCGCGCCGCCAGTCTCGATCCCACCAGCCCCGAATATCTCACCACCCGCGAACTCGAACGGCAACAGTTGGTCTATAACCACCTGCAGCGCGGCAACGAAGCCATGCTGAGCGGCAAGCAGGCCACCGCTCTGGCTGAGTTTCGCGGCGCCCTCAACCTCGATCCCAGCAATCAGTTTGCCCAGCAGCGTCTGCGGGATGTGCTCAGCGAATGGGCTCCACACGCCTCCAAGGGCCAGACCCGGGTCCTGGAACAGGCGGACACTATCCAGTTGCAACCCGGCAAGACTCGTCATGACTTCCGCTTCCGCGGCGATTCCCGCACTCTGCTGCAGCAGGTGGCGGCCGCCTATGGAATCGCGGCCAACCTCGATGATTCGGTGGTCTCCCGCTACGTGCGTTTCGATATCGACAACGTGGATTTCTTCACCGCCATGGAGGTGGCGGGAGAGGTTACCCACTCCTTCTGGGCGCCCTTAACCGAAAACCAGATCGTGGTGGCGGCCGACACGCCGCAAAATCACCGCCAGTTCGATCGCATGGCCATGCGCACCATTTATGTGCCGGAAGCCATAACGCCGCAGCAGGTCAACGATATAAGCATCCTGTTGACCGGCTTGTTCAATATCCGCTATGTCTCACGCCACCCCTCCAGCTCTACCCTGACCGTGCGCGCTCCCCAGGAGGTCCTGGAAGCCGCCACCCGTTTCCTGGAGGAATTTGACGAGCAGCGGCCGCAAGTGCTGCTCGACATCAAGCTGTATCAGGTGAGCAGCACGCTCACTCGCGCCCTGGGCCTGAATATTCCGGCGCAATTCAAGATG
>DATGIY010000129.1:0-3617 GCA_035295475.1 Terriglobales bacterium | reverse complement strand
TTCCGCGTTCGAAGACAAGCTGCTGAAGCTCTACCGCGATCAGCCTGACTTCATCCGCCCGGAAACACGGCGCAACGAGGTAGCCTCGTTCGTGCGCTCCGGGCTGCGCGATCTTTCCGTGACCCGCAGCACGTTTCGCTGGGGCGTACCCGTACCCGATGATCCCGGGCACGTCATCTATGTGTGGCTGGACGCGCTGAGCAATTACTGCACGGCTATTGGCTTCGGTTCTCCCGATCCGGCGGACCAGCAACGTTTCCAACGTTATTGGCCGGCGGACGTGCACATGATCGGCAAGGAAATCGTGCGCTTCCACTGCGTATATTGGCCGGCGTTTCTGATGGCAGCCGGCCTGCCCCTGCCGAAAACCATCGTGGCCCACGGCTGGCTTTTATTCGAACACGACAAGATGTCGAAATCGCGCGGCAACGTAGTGCGCGCGGAAACCATCGTGAGCGCGCTGAGCCGCGACGCCCTGCGTTATTTCCTGCTGCGCGAGATCGTGTTCGGGCAGGATGGATCTTTTTCATTCGACGCGCTGGTGCAGCGCTACAACGCCGACCTGGCCAACGATCTTGGCAATCTGGCCAGCCGAACGCTGACCATGATCACGCGCTACTTCGGCGGCCAGGTGCCCTATCCTTCGGCCACGGTCGCGCGCAAGCCAGCCGACGACGAGATTGCCCAAACCGCGCAGCGGACCATCAGCGAGTTCAATTCTTATTTCGAGGCCTTTCAGTTCTCCCGCGCTCTGGAAGCGGCGTGGTCGCTGGTGAGCGCGGTCAACAAGTATCTGGTGGAAAACGAGCCCTGGACGCTGGGGGAAAAGGAAGATGAAGTCAGCCGGGCCCGCCTGGGGACGATTCTTTACACCAGCGCGGAAGCGCTGAGGGTAGTCACAGCGCTGGTGCACCCGGTCATACCCGACTCGAGCGCGCGCATCTGGGCGCAATTGGGCTTAGGCGAGATTGCAAGCTTTAAATTGTCGGAGCTGAAATGGGGACAGCTGCAACTGGGCATTAAAATCGGGCCAGTGGAGCCCGTCTTCCCGCGCGCCGACAAGAGCGTCGTGGAAAAAATGCAGGCTATGGAACAGGAACGAAGGACCGCAATCGTGGAGACCGAAAAGAAACCAACGGCGAACGAAACTCCGGCGCGAGCCGTGGACGTGAAACCCGCGCCCTCGCCCGCCATCTCCGCCGCGGGAGCGAGCGCCACCGTGCCGGCATCAGCGGCGAAGCCCAGCTCACCGGCTGTACCGGAAGGCAAGATCGGGATCGAGGACTTTGCCAGGGTGGAATTGCGCGTTGGCCAGGTGAAGGTAGCGGAGAAGGTCAAGGGCGCGGACAAGCTGCTACGCCTGGAAGTGGACCTGGGCAGCGAAGTGCGGCAGGTGGTGGCGGGGATCGCCGAGGCGTATGCGCCGGAGTTGCTGATTGGACGCAAGGTAGTAATTGTCGCCAACTTGGCGCCGCGCAAGCTGCGCGGCCTGGTTTCCGACGGCATGATTGTGGCCGCGTCAGTGGGCGATCAGGGAAAGCCGGTGCTGGCGGGGTTTCTGGAGGATGTGCCCGTGGGGGCGAAATTGAAGTGACCGCTGACGGCTGGCGGTTGGCGGCTGCATCCTTGGCCGGTCGCGGATAGTTATAGCGCTGAGCGATAAGAAGGAGCGACTTTTGACGTGTGGAAACGCAAGGTCCCTCGACTCGCGCTCCCTCGCATCCGCTCAGTCGCGCTCGCTCGGGATGACAGAGCAGAAGGAATAATGCAAAAAAGGATATTGATTGACGGTCATCAACTATAGCTCGGCTGGCAGCTCTCGGCTGGCGGCTGCATCGCTGGCCGGTCGCGGATAGTTATAGCGCTGAGCGATAAGAAGGAGCGATTTTTGACGTGTGGAAACGCAAGGGGTCCCTCGACTCGCGCTCCCTCGCATCCGCTCAGTCGCCCTCGCTCGGGATGACAGAGCAGTCAGGAACTGGTAAGCGATGTTTGTAGATTCCCACGCTCACCTCGAGATGACGCAGTTCGACGGCGACCGCGCGCAGGTGCTGGAACGGGCGCGGGCCGCGGGCCTGGAGACCATTGTGGCCATCGGGAGCGGGACCGGGCCGGGATCGCTGGCCTGCGGCATCGAACTGGCGGAGCGGCACGACTGGATTCTGGCCACCATTGGCATTCACCCGCACGAAGCCAAGCTGGCCATGGACCACGATTTCAGCGAGATGGAGCAGCTGGCGAAACATCGCAAAGTGATCGCCTGGGGCGAAATCGGCCTGGATTATTTTTACGATCACTCGCCGCGCGAGGTGCAGCGGGCGGTGTTTGCCCGGCAAATGGAGCTGGCACGCGCGGCCAAGCTGCCCATCGTGATCCACTGCCGGCCATCGGAGGGCAGCGACAACGCCTGGCAGGACTGCCTGCAACTGCTGCGCGAGCAGTGGTCGGGCAGCGGACTGGGTGGCGTTCTGCACTGCTTCACCGGGCAATGGGAGCATGCGCGGGCGGCCCTGGAGATGGGTTTCATGATTTCTTTTGCCGGGAACGTGACCTTCGCCAAGGCGCAGAACATCCGCGACGCAGCTTTGCAAGTACCGCTGGACCGCATGCTGATTGAGACGGATTCGCCGTTTCTGGCGCCCGTGCCCCATCGCGGCAAACGCAACGAGCCCGCGTTCGTGGTGGAGGTGGCCCGGCAAATTGCCGAACTGCGGGGGCTTTCCCGGGAAGAGATCGGCGAGCGCACCAGCCAGAACTTTTACGGCTTCTTCAAATTGCATAGCCCTAATTTGAGCGGCACGCGATAATGGTGGTTTGAACGTATGCCTGAGAATTCCTTCGATATCGTAAGCAAAGTGGACCTGCAGGAGGTCTCCAACGCCATGCAGCAGGCGCTGAAGGAGATCCATACCCGTTTCGACCTGAAGGATTCCAAGTCGAACATCGTGCTGGAAGGCAAGGACGCGATCATCCTCAGCTCCCAGGACGACTACAAGCTGAAAGCGGTCAACGATGTGTTGCAGCAGCGGCTGGTCAAGCGCGGAGTGCCGCTCAAGGCGCTGACTTATGGGGCTATCGAGCCGGCGGCCGGTTCCACGGTGCGGCAGAAAATTTCCATGCAGCAGGGCATTCCGACGGAAAAAGCGCGCGAAATCGTGAAGACAATTAAGAATTCCAAGCACAAGGTGCAGGCATCTATTCAGGGAGACCTGGTGCGGGTAAGCGGGAAGGACCGCGATACGCTGCAGGCGGTGATCGCGCTCTTGCGCAACACCGATTTCGGCATTGACATGCAGTTCACGAACTACCGTACGGTTTGAGTGCACTACGGCCCTCGGCGGCTAAAGCCGCCCGAAAAGCGGATAGGGGACGGCATGGCTAAAGCCATGCCCTTCCGAAAGACATAGATAGTGGAGGCACGGCTGCAGGCCACGCTCTTTTGAAAGAATGGATAGGGGACGACTTGGCTAAAGCCATGCCCTTCCGAAAGACATAGATAATGGAGGCACGGCTGCAGGCCACGCTCTTCTGAAAGAATGGATAGGGGACGGCATGGCTAAAGCCATGCCCTTCCGAAAGACATAGATAGTGGAGGCACGGCTGCAGGCCACGCTCTT
>DATGIY010000128.1:0-4983 GCA_035295475.1 Terriglobales bacterium | reverse complement strand
CAGGGAACCCATAAAATTGTGTAGGCCACTATACCCAACTCGCTGGCCGCGGTCAAGCCACTGCGCAGAAACCCACGTGACCATGGTACTTGCGGCATTTTCCGAATCGCGGAGGCTGGCTGCATCCCGTCGCTTTGCCCGTCCCTAGCCGCTTCTCGCGCAGCCTCTGCATATCATTTGCTATCGATTGTGCTCACGATCACAAACGCCTGTGGCGCCCATCACTGAGGCACGCCGCTAGCGGCAGAAAAATGGCTCAGTAACTTACATAAGCCTGCGTGGTGGCGTTGTGAAATCCTTGGCCGGCGTTCTCAGTCTCATCATTTTCATTTTCCTTTCCTTGGTTAACGCAGTGGCGGGCGACAATCAGCACAAAGATGTCGCCGTCGGCCATCCCAGAATTTTGATCCTCAATATGACGGAAATTCAGGATCTCCAAAACAAGGCGGAAGCCGGAGATGCCGAATCGCAGTTCATTCTGGGATCCGCTTACCGCAGCGGCGGCCCGATCCTGGCCAAGGATCTGGCGGCGACCGCAACCTGGTGGCGCAAGGCGGCCCTGCAGGGACATGCCGGCGCTCAAAACGGTTTGGGATATCTCTACCAGGGCGGGCTGGGCGTAACCCGTGATTTTACCGAAGCGGCGAAATGGTATCGCATGGCGGCGGACCAGGGGGATGCTGCCGCCGAGAACAACTTGGGCAATCTTTACTTCGCGGGCAAGGGGGTGCGCCGCGACTACAAACACGCTTTTGAGTGGGTGGCGAAGGCGGCGCGTCAGGGCTTGGCGTCCGCGCAGCATGGCCTCGCCCTCATGTACCGCTACGGCAAGGGAACACCCCGCAATCTGGTTGCAGCTGCCAGGTTTTACACCCAGGCGGCCAGCGAGGGTATGCCGGAAGCTCAGAACGAACTTGGCGCTCTCTATCTGAACGGAACCGGGGTGGAGAAAAATCCTGAGGAGGCACTCCACTGGTTTCACTTGGCGGCGGCGCAATCGCTTGCCGATGCAGAAAACAACCTCGGCTATCTTTACAGCACCGGCCAGGGTACCGCTCGCGACTACAAGCAAGCACAGCGTTGGTTCAGTCTGGCCGCGGAGCAGGGTTTGATGGCTGCGGAAATGAATCTTGGGGCCCTTTACTTCAATGGACGCGGCGTACCCTTGGACTACGTCGAGGGCTATAAGTGGCTTAGCCTGGCGGCCGCGCATGGATCCAAAGCCGCGGAGGAGGCGAAAAAAAGCTTCGCCAGCATCATGACCAAGGATCAAGTGGCGGCGGCTGAAATGCGCATCGCAGAGTGGCGGCAGCAGCATTCGAGCTCGCACGAGCAGTCAGCCGGCATGGTAGATCCAACCGCGCCATCGCCCACCGCTGAAAACCCGTAATCGGCGCCTTCCCCAACCTTGCCTGCTGTTGATTTAGCGGCGCCACTGGTGCGACTTCCATCACAACGCATTGTGATTACGGTCATCGGCGTTTTTCCGTCGGAGCGGGCACAATATCAGCAGAGGAGACGAGGTGGCGCCATGACCGCGCTATTCGGGCTGCTGATTGTGTGGGGCATTCTGACGACCGTACTGGTGGTGTTGCTCATCTACCGTGGCACTTTGACCATGCACGAAGATGATCAGCTGTTCCTGGACGAGGCCGAATCGCACATGGAGAAGGAACAGACAGAAATCATGCGCAAGGCCGACCGGCTGGGTCCGTTCATCCGAGTGTTTGGCACGGCATCCGGCGTGCTGATAGTGGTTATCGCCGGGGTGTGGTTCTATCAGGCTTTTACCGCCGTGCAGTGATCGCAGAGGGAAAGCCGCTGGCATACTGCGGGGCCAGAAGGACCGCCCTGGCACATCCTGCCTTGGTAGTTCCCAGAATTCTTAGCCGGTGGAAGAGTCTGTAACCGGCTCCAATTCTCCCGTGGGCAACTGCGGCAGATAATCAGCCTGGCAGACGCGCTCGGTAATTTTCTGGAAGTGATAGCCCATGACCGCCAGCGTAATGGCGGTGCCAAAGGCATGACGGTAGCGGGTGGCGGCGTCAAAAATAAATTTCCAGTAGCTGGAGCGGCCTTCGCTGAATACGCCCTGCTTGAGCACCGAGCGCGCCAGCGCCAGGTAATCGGAAAGCACGCGCCGGGGCTGCTGCGCCGGCCGATAGCGGGCCAGGAACCGCCGCGCCCGTTCGTAGTAAATGTCCTGATCGTAGATGCGCTGCAGGATGGACCGGTACCCCTGGATCAGGCGGTGCGGGTCCATTTTGGGGATGAAATTCAGGTTGCAATCGAAATTATCGCCGTCGCCCTCCTTGATCAATCTCCCTTCTTTGCGCAGCCGGCGATAGAGCTGCGTTCCAGGTAAGGCCTGCAGCAGGCCGACCATGGCCAGGGGGATGGCGCTTTCCTGAATGAACTCCACTTGCCGTTCAAAAATGTCTTCGGGATCGTTATCGAAGCCCACGATGAAGCCGGCCATGACCTCCAGGCCATAGCTCTGGATGCGGCGCACACTCTCCAGCAGGCTGCGGCGAGTGTTCTGCATCTTCTGCGCTTCCTTCAGGCTGGCCTCGACCGGGGTCTCGATGCCCAGAAACACGCGAATGAAGCCGGCCTCCTTCATCATGCGGAGCAGTTCGTCGTCATCGGCCAGATTCAGGGAAGCCTCGGTGAAGAAAGTAAAGGGGCGGCCGCGGCGGGAATTCCAGTCGGCCAGCACCGGGAGCAGTTCCTTTACCTTTTTCTTGTTGCCGATGAAATTGTCGTCCACCAGGAAGACCGAGCCCCGCCATTTGCGCTGGTAAAGCTGTTCCAGTTCGGCCACCACCTGCTCGGGCAGCTTGGTGCGCGGGCGCCGTCCGTAGATTTCTATGATGTCGCAGAATTCGCAGTTGAAGGGGCAGCCGCGGGAAAACTGGATGGCGGTGGAACTGTATTTTTTCAGATCCACCAGACTCAGGTCAGGCAAGGGTGTGCGCGTGAGGTCGGGCAGATTGCTGGCCGTGTAAAGCTGTTTGGCAGTGCCGTTCTCCAGATCGCGTGCCAGCTCCGGGACCAAGTCTTCAGCTTCTCCTACCACCACGTGATCGGCATACTGGCGGATATCGGCCACACCGCTGGTAACGGGGCCGCCGAGTACGGTACGCAAGCCTCGCGCCCGGCAACGCTGCATCAGCCGTTGCAAGTCCTGCTTGTGCACCAGCATCCCGCTCAGCATGGCTACGTCGGCCCAGCGCAGGTCGGAATCGGTTAGACGGTGCACATTGGTGTCGATGAGCCGTTTGTTCCAGTGCGCCGGGAGCAGCGACGCCACCGTTAGCAATCCCAAGGGCGGGTAAGCGGAGCGCTTGCCCTCAAAGGGCAGCGCATGTTTAAAGCTCCAATACGTATCCGGCCATTCCGGGTAAATCAGAAGAGCATTCATTTTTGTCATTAACGCGAGAACAGATATTCAGGACCGCTAAACTTATGTAAATTGAGAGGCCTACGGACTCTAATTCGATGTCCGGATAGTGTCCGAGGACGGAATCTTTGTGACCGGGGTATTAATTCGCACCCACGGGGAAGTTGTCAACAGCTATTCGCTGAACGGGGACAAACCCAACTGCCATTGTAGCCCTGTCGCCACTGGCAGGCGGGCAAAAGTATCTGCTGCCCGAGCGCCAGAAGAGCCGGGGCCACCGCCTCCGGGAAAGTGCCCTAAATGGGCTTACTGGGGACATCCTGCGTGATTCCTGAGGAGCTGACGTACTCCACCGTCCGTCCATTGGCATATTGCGCCGTGAGTACGTGCCGGCAAGTCTCGCAGCAGGCCACCAGAATGGCCCCGCGCGGACCCTCAGCAATCGCGCCCCCAGGGGCTAGCCCGCGCACCGCGATTGCTGCCAGCAGGGTGTCGCGGTCGTGCAGCAGCCCAGGCCGCAAAAGCTTCCCGCATCCATCGCAAATAATGGTGACGCCCATACTTCATTTGACGCAGGGCGAAGTAGTAAGTTTGGATCAAGCTCGGGGAGAGCGGTGAAAGAAGCAGAGATCAGCGGTGACATTCTGCGCCACGATGCCCGCAACCTGCAGCTCAAGAGACACTTAGCCGAGCGCGGCATCGATTGGCGGAGCCAATGCCAGACCGTCTGCCGTTTTTGCGGGCCAGAACAGCAGCAGGCGGCAGCCCTGGCCGGAGTTCTGCGCCGGAAAGGCTTCCTGGTCATGGAACCTGAGCTCTTGCCGGGGCGATCCCCCGCACGCGGCTGGCGCGTGGAGGCCCAGCGACGGCAGTCGATCGAGCGCTCCGCCAGCCACGAGTTCACGGAAGAGATGGTGCGGTCGGCTGCGGCATTTTCCTGTTTGTACGAGGGCTGGGAAACGGCCATGGCAGGCGAAAAGAGTTAACCAGACATTAACTAATCACTAATCCTGGTGCTCTGGATCACGGCGTCTGGGTCGCGACTCAACGAAAGATAGAACCGGGCACAGAGGTGGAGTTGGCGATCACGACGAGACGGCAATGAAGCCGATGAGCGAGTCGGGCGTTCCGGCAAGCTCACGGGCACCCTTTGTGCCCTTGGTCTCAGCCCATGAGCGTATCCATCGCTCCCGCGCATCCCGGCTGGAAACTCTGCCTGTGGTTTGTTTTCTTGCTGTTATTGCTGTTTCTGCTTCTGGGGACGATCGTGGGCGGGATCGCCTTTATTCGCTGGCGAGGAGTATGGTGAGCCGTCCGAACCAGCAATCATCTTGCTCCCCCGCTATTCTCCGGCATAGTGTGGAGCCGTGAAGCTGCCTCGCTGTAGCGGCATCCTGCTGCACGTTACCTCGCTGCCCGGCGGGCACGGCATCGGTGACCTGGGGCCCGCGGCTCACGAATTCGCGGATTTTCTCGCCGGCGCCGGCCAGAAGCTGTGGCAGGTGCTGCCCCTTAATCCCACCGGCTACGCCGATTCTCCTTACCAGTGCTTTTCCGCTTTTGCGGGAAATCCGCTGCTG
>DATGIY010000127.1:0-5726 GCA_035295475.1 Terriglobales bacterium | reverse complement strand
GTTTCGAGCCGGCGCCATGGGCATTTTGTGCCATAACCAGCCCCTCTCAATTGTCCTGAGCTGCATTGAAGCTGTGCACCAGGGCAAAGTCTGGGCAAGCAATGAAGAACTTAAGTTTGTGCTGGATGCCGTAGCTAGCGCGTTTTCATGCCCCCAGCCGGGAGACTGGCAGATTGAGGGCCTGACGGAGCAAGAAGAAGAGATGGTGCGCTTGGTAGCGGATGGTTATAGCGACGAAGAGATAACCAGGCAATTGGGAGTTGATCACAATACTCTGTCGCACAGTCTCGGAGAGCTGTTTGCCAAATTGCACGTTTCCACAAGAGTAGAGATGCTTTTGCAGCTGTGCGCGCAGGAAACTATCCCGAACCCTATCGATTTCCTAGAGAAGCAAACGATTCCCCGCTTTGCGGATCGTGAACACGTTGCGTACTATCTCCAGGCGGCAGAACATCTTTTTGCTTTGTCGCAACTGAATATTGAGGAACTGCACCGGCAGGGCGATACCTCGGATGTAGCAGAAATAGTTGCCGCCTATACTGCATTGCTACTGGAGGCAGAAGGCGGCAAGAGAATCGCTGGCCTCGGCCATGCCTGTCGCGAATGGCTCGCCTCAAAAATGACCGAAGAACAGATCAGGGAAGCCGAGCAGAACGCCTCCAACTGGCTTAAGCGACATGAGCCGGCAGCTTAGCAGAACCGTAACCAGCAGCGATACATTCGCGTGACGAGGATCGGCCGAACGAGACTTTACATCAATCCCAGCCCTTATGCCGTAAGGTCTCCCACTAGTCCCCACCGCTTTTCGAGTGGCCATAAATCAATTGCCAAAGCCGTGTCAACAGGCGAGACTCTAGCTCAGCAGGGGAGGTGCGCTGTGGCAAAGCTGGGTGTTGCTGTTGTCGGGGAGCTGAATCTCGACATCATTCTCTATGGATTGCCTAAGGATTTGGAACTAGAGCGGGAATATCTGGCCCAGCGCCTCGGCTTTACCCTCGGCAGCTCTTCCGCCATTTTTGCTCATAATCTTTCCATCCTCGGAACAAAAGTTGGTTTCGTATCCAAAATCGGCGGTGATCCTCTGGGCCGGCTTGCGCTTCAACGCCTGACGGACAGTGGTGTGGAAACCCATCGCGTGGTGAGCGCTGCCGGCAGTACGACCGGATTGACGATTATCCTTCCTCACTTGGGGCAGCGCTATATCCTGACCTACCCGGGAACGATGTTTGAAATGCAGTATCGCGATATTGATATCGATTATGTTTGTTCGGCACGTCATCTCCATCTCTCCTCATATTTTCTTCACCGCTCCCTGCGCCCGCAGGCGCTGGAGCTCTTTCGCAAGGCAAAATCAGCCGGCCTGACCACATCTCTTGACACCAATGATGACCCCGAAGACAAGTGGGACAGGGATGTGCTGGAGGTGTTGAAGTATACCGACGTGTTTTTCCCCAACGACCGGGAAGCCAAAAAACTGGCCCGCACGTCTGATCTTTCGCAAGCGCTCAACACCTTGGCCGGACTGGCAAAAATCGTGGTCGTCAAACGCGGGCCGGCGGCCGCCATCTGCCGCAAAGGGGAAGAGCAATGGAGCCTGGTCCCGCCTTCGGTCAAAGTAGTGGACCAAATCGGGGCCGGCGACAGCTTCAACGCCGGTTTTATCCATCAGTACCTGCAAGGTTCGAGCCCGGAGGAGTGCCTCGCGAGCGCCAATCTCGCGGGTGCCTACTCCACCACGCGAGAGGGTGGCACGGAGGCTTTTCGCGACCGAGCCAGCATGGCCAGTTTCTTTCGCGGACAGGAGCTTGTCCGCAACTATGGTAGTGGCGCGGGCATGGGTCCAAGGCAATGATGTGCTCTCTCCTGAGGCCACGAGAGCTGTGGAAAACTCGGCTCATTCATCTGCTGGAGCCGATTTTGCGCCGGGTGCTTGAGAGAAGTCCTTCGCAGCACGCGGTTTACCGCGGGTCGTAGGCGCTATTGCCAAATGTAGGATTTTTTCTTACAGTAAGGGAAGTTTCTCCAATTTCTCCTGACATTCTTCTGCTCTTCATTATTAAGCGGCTTGTGCGCGGCGCGCGGAGGCTTTAGTCCCGGCGCTGGAGTTCAATTAGGGTGACGCTTGCAAACCAACCGTAAGAATGCTGAGCTATATGATAGTTTGTGGACGTCTGCTGACGTCCCCAGTGCTGGGATTTCTGTGTGCGACGATGCGGCGATCGAGCGCCTGCGGCTACGCCGTGCACGCCATCGCAGATTGGGAATAGTTCGCCGCTATGCGCGCAAAGTGTTCTCTTACGGGTTCGTGATCGCCGTTGTCCTCGTGTTGTGGAGTCTCCTGGTGCGCTGATCGACGCACCTCCTCCCGGCCTCTTTATTTTCGGCGGACAGTTCAGAAAAAATATCGAGAAGCACAAGATCGACTATTGTGCGCGGCTGCCCTCCGGCTTACAATCGCCCACAAAAGCCATGAAACTATTTGCTCAACGATCCCTGCGTGCATTGGTCTGTCTTTCTGTTTTTGGAGTGTTCGTATTCGCTGGAATGGTATGGGCTCAGTCCGCGGGGCCCGCGGCCAGCGCGCCTGACAGCAATGCAGCTGGCAGCGCCTCAAGCATGGCAGCCGCCGGGGCTTTGCGAGGCCCCATATCGCACCCCTCCTCATCAACGCTCGTCATCGGTCCCGGGGACCAGGTCGATGTGAAGGTGTACGGAGCCCCTGACCTGTCAGGACGTACCCGTGTAGGTGGTGATGGAAATATTTCTCTCCCTCTGATCGGCTATGTCCGGATTGCAGGCCTGACCAGCGAACAGGCCCAGCAGTCGATCAGCGAGAAACTGCGGGAAAGGAACATTGTCAAAGACCCGCAGGTATCCGTGTTTGTGAAGGAATATACGAACGGAGAAATTTCCGTGGCCGGGGAAGTGGCAAAGCCGGGAGTGTTTTCGGCGCTCGGGCCACACCGGCTGCTGGATGTCCTGCAGGAAGCGGGTGGGTTGACCGAAAAGGCGTCGAACACCATTACTATTTCCCATCTGGGTACCGACAAGCTTACGACGGTCAACCTTTCCGACGATGCGGCCGAAACCGCCCGCAGCAACATCGAACTGCAGCCGGGAGACACGGTGGTCGTACCCAAGGCCAAGCTGGTGTACGTATTGGGAGAAGTGAACAAGCCGGGCGGATACGCCCTGAACGCTAGTGGTGGGGTTACGGTGCTGCAAGTCGTCTCAGCCGCCGGCGGGCCTACCCATCTCGCCTCCGTATCGGGCACCAAGATGGTGCGCCGCACTCCCAACGGGTTGGAGGAAATTCCTATACCTTTTAAAAATCTGCTGCGGGCGAAAGTTGCCGACATACAGCTGCAGCCCGGGGACATTCTTTACATTCCCAGCAGCAAGGTTAAGACCGCTTTGAACGCTGGGACGCTCCTCAGCAATGCCGGAGCAGCGGCTGTCTACCGGCTGCCCTGATTGGGCGATGTGAAGCTTCACAGCAACCCCTATGTCGGGGCAATGCTGTCCGCAATTCCGCTGGAATAATAAAGACCCGGTCCCTAAGGGACCGGGTCTTTTGCTGCGAGATTGCCGGCTAAAAATAGAACTTCATGCCGAGCTGCAGGATCCGGGGATTGTGGGCGGCCAGGATGTTGAAAAAGTCGGCGCCCCCAAACCCGTTCGTTCCGGAGGACACCCCCGCGGCCGAACTGGCGGAGCCACCTTCGCCGGAAATGGGAGCCCACTGGGTGTGGTTGAAGACATTGAAAGCCTCGGCGCGGAACTCAAAGCCAGTCCGCTCGTTAATGGCAAACCGCTTGAACAGCGCCATATCGAAATTGGTGCGATGCGGGTTGGTCATGAGGTTCCGCCCGGCGGTGCCGTAAGTGAGCCCGGTTGGCGCGGCAAAAGCCAGAGGATTGCCGGCCAGACCACTCGGCACGTTAGCACTGGGATTGCCGATCAGATCAGGATAAGATCCAGTGCCGATGCCGTTGGCCACTCCTGCGTTATCGGAGTAGTTCCCGTTATTTACCACGCTGTATGGCGTGCCCGTCTGGAAGCTGGTAATGCCTGACCATTGCCATCCACCCAGCAGAGTGTGGGCCAATCCCGCCTGCTTGAAGAAGGGCAGATCATAGACATAGCCGATATTCAGCATGTGGCGGATATCGAAGTTGGAACTCGCCCGGCTGGCGCTGGGATTATAGAAATTGACCAATCCGTAGTCCCAGCGGTCGGAGGCGTCGTCAATGGAATGGCTGTAGGTGTAGGCCGCGCTCAACTGCAGGCCGCCCATGTTCCTGCGCAGCGACATCTGCAAAGCGTGGTAAGTGGACGAAGACATGTTGTCGAGCATGGTAATGGTGCTGATGCCCCGATAGGGACGGTATGGCGTAGCGTCGTTGCCACAAGCGGTTTGCAGGTTAATCGCCGCCTGTCCAGTAAGGACCCTGCCATTGACCATGCCGCTCACGTTGGGGAAACCGATGTTCTGCAAGGAAGCGCACTCGGCATCGCTGATGGCCTGACCCGGGAGAAAAGGATTGAGCGCAGGGGCCAGCGGTGGCAACTGGTTCATGTCAATCTGCCGGTTCAGGTGCGTCCCTTTGCTGCCAACGTAGGAGACCATGGCGATCGTATTTCTGAGCATTTCGTGCTGCACATCGAGGTGCCACTGCTGCACGTAAGGCCAGATCACCTGTTTAGGTACGGACATGAAGCTCATGGGAAACTCCACCGTCCCACCGCCCCCAAGATTCTCATACCCGGAGATGTTGTACTGGTTGGCGGTCCTGACCAGCGGCGAGGATTGGCCGCAGCACATCATGCCCTCGATGTTGCCTTCGTTGCCGTTGGTGTGTTCCCAGAAGATGCCGTAGCCGCCGCGAATAGCGGTTTTGCCGGTGCCGAACGGATCCCAGGCAAAGCCAATACGCGGGGCAGGATTGAACACGTGGCCCTTCATGCAGCCCACGGGTATTCCATTCACGCCGCACTGCGCCAGTCCATTGAACGGATCGCCGGTACCAGGGATCAAGGCGCCGGCGTAACCAGTTACCGAGCCATCCACATCAATTTGCGGAGCGTTGGCGGGATTGTAATAAGCCGCACTCCAGTTGTAGCCGTGGTTGTCCTTTTCGCGATAGAGGCCGAACAGGCTGACGCGCAGCCCGAGGTTCAAGGTTAGCCGGTTGGTGATGCGCCAGTCATCCTGCAGGTAGGGTTCGAAGATTTTATAGCGATAGTAGTACTTGAGCTGATTGCTGCCCTGCGAGTAGCTGGCCACTTGCCCCATGAGCAGGTCGGCAAAGGCATTTCCCGTGGACACTGGCGATGAGATATCGAAGCCGAGCGAACCGTTGATCAGGGCGCTGCTGAGTTCGTTTTTCTGCGCGGCCACGAAATAAGCACCGAATTGCAGGTTATGCTTCCCGATCATCTTGCTGACATTGTTGCGGAACGTATAGGTCGGGTTGGAGTTGTAGAGCCCTTCGGGCCACTCGCCATCGGGTTCCTGGCTGAATCCGCCTCCGTAGGCTTCGCCTCCCGTAAGGGTGATGGCGGGCAGCTTGCCGCCGAATCCGTTGTTGAACAGATAACCCATAGGCAAGTTAGCCGGGCGCTGCCAGGCGTTGGGATTGGGCGTGCCAACGGATTTGAAGAAGATGTGGTCTGTGGTGTAGCTGAACGTGAACTCGTTCACCAGGGTTGGCACTGGATTGGCG
>DATGIY010000126.1:0-2787 GCA_035295475.1 Terriglobales bacterium | reverse complement strand
CCCGGTCCGTATCCCCATAAGTGTCAGCAGGAAAGGGAGCGCGGTGCCAGAATCGGAAGCCACGATCATAGAATTCGGGACACCGCGGGAGGTGCTGTTTGCCTGCCGCATGCCGCTGGAATTTGCTGATAAAGTATCGCTGCAGAACGCCGACGGCTCCCTGCGAACGGATGCCTGGGTGGTGGCTGTCCAGTCCCACGCCGGCCAAGCGGCGGTAGCCGCCCGATTTACGCAGGAAATAGCCAATTGGGTCATCAAGCCCTAAGGAGTACCGTCGATACAGCTTGTGAGTGCCTCGGATAAGAGGAGAAATTCAGCTTTTCTAGTAAAAAACGGAGAAACCAACTTGGAACAGCCCACGGTCCTGGTTTTGTCGCAGGAGGCAGAATTCGCCCGCGCGGTGGTGGCACGCTGGCAGACCGAACGCACCGTCCCAGCTTTTGCGGTGATCAGCAGCCGAGTGTGGAATGGCGCTGCCACGGCAGCCTTTGATGTGGCTGTAGTAGGTCCGCTGGCAGAAGCGGGCGACCCAGGGTTGGCCGCGCTGGAGGAAACCGGCAAACCGGTCATTTGCGTGTGCGAGAACGCCGCCGCCACGCAATGGGTTCGGGAAAAGATGCCGCGACTTCTAGCCTTGCGGCGCTACGAAGGATGGCTGGACGCTCTCGTGCTGCTGGGGGGAGAGTGCCTGAGGCGGGTGGACGCGCTGAAAAGGGCGGAGGAAGCGGAGAAGGCGGCAACGCTGAGCCAACGTCAGGCTACGCTGGGGCGCTACATGCTGGAAATGCGGCACAGTCTCAACAACGCGTTGACCTCGGTGCTCGGCAATTCGGAGTTGCTGCTGTTGGAACCGGGGACCCTGACCGCCCAGGTACGCGAGCAAGTGGAAATCATTCGCAACATGGGCCTGCGCATGCACGAAATCATTCAGCGTTTCTCCTCCCTGGAGATGGAGATGCGGGTAGCCGAGGAGCGGCGCAGCCCGTCTGCTGTGCCGGAGAAGGGCTTCGCCGTGCCCGCAGCTGATCGCTTTTTCACCACAGAACAACGCGGACGCAAATCTCCGGACTCTCCCAGGGCTAAGGCCTGATTCATCCCATTCGCACCGTCGGCCAGTCATTCAGAGCAAACAAGGCGGCAAAATAAAACGACCCGCCTCATCCTGATCCGGGCCACGCGCCCTCGATGCGCGCGTCCAAACAGGTATGCTGCGGGTCGCCGGTAACTGTTGGGATTGACCTAGGGGTTTTGCTCACCGCCCCAGGCTAACTCCGGGTCCCTGAACCAGTTAGATCCAGGGCTGTCTTTCCCAAAATTCACCGGTAGTTGGCGAGACTCTTGCGAGCGACGCCCTAAGTCCCAGTCACCTCGCTACTACATTTGCCGTCACAATCCATTGGATCACCTCCTTTCCAGCGTGGGGCCAGATTAATACTGCTTCTACTCAGGGTCAAATGCAGAGTAGCGATTAGCCGCCAAGAGTACCTTGAGAGATAGCCGGTGCTTGTTCCCAAGGTGCCAGTCACCTATTGCCAACCATCGAGGCTCAGCCTGAAGCACTAACAGACCTGTCCCCCAGACATCTATCGCAGGCCTGTGCGTCGCTCCTAAGCTTAAGACTCAACTAGGCTTTCCAGCGGAACGCGTCGGCTTGCGGCAGGCCGATGTGAGCCAGCACGCGGTACACGAACTGGCGCGCCATGGCTTCCAGGCTGGCAGGCTTGTTGTAGAAAGTGGGAATTAGCGGGTAGATGGTAGCTCCCGCGTCAGCCGCGCGATAGAGATTGCGGATGTGAATTTTATTGAGCGGCGTTTCGCGGACGCATAGTACCAGCGGGCGTTTCTCCTTGAGGCAGACGTCAGCGGCGCGCTCGATGAGATGAATGGCCAGGCCATTAGCCACCCGCGCCAGCGTTCCCACGCTGCAGGGCAGAACGATCATGGCGTCAGCGGGATAGGAGCCGCTGGCTACATTGGCGCCGATATCGGCATTGGCCTGCTCCTGAAATTTTGGCGATTTCTTGCCCAGCAACTGGGGCAGAAGGTGAGCGCGGCCACGGATCGTAAGTTCTTCGGCCAGAACGCGTAAAGCATTGTCAGAAGCGATGAAATTGACCGTCTTCACGCGCCGGTCGCGGTCCAAAGCCAGCAGCAACTGGCGAAGAAATAGAGAACCGCTGGCGCCAGTAGTGGCCACCGTAATGTTTTGAGGCGGAACTGATTGGTTCGCGGTTGGCATCTAACAGAGTGAAAGACCAGGTTTCCTACTGTCCCCCTGGAAACCTGAGCATAGGGAGAGCAACTCCGGCAAGTCAAGGAAGGCAACTGCTGGCCCCTCCCCGGGGGCGAATAGCCCGCGGCCAGCAATACCTGACACCGGCAAACGATCCGCAATCATGGCCAGTGCTTCCACTTTGCGATGGCGCCGTAGCGCCGCCCAACTCCATGCCTTAGCGCAAGTGGAGCGCGAAATCCGCGCCACCGACCCCAACAGCCGGCGTAAGTACCTGCGCGATTTCAGTGATGCATTTCGCAACTATCAGGCGGTGCTCACCCCGGAGCAGCTACAGGAATCGCTCAGCGCTGCCGGCATCCTGTTGATCGGCGACTACCATGCCCTACCAGCTTCCCAGCGTTATGCGGCAGCCCTGATCGGGGGACTAGCGGCTGGGCAGCGCCCCGTTGTCTTGGGCCTGGAAACCATCTTTGCCCGCGATCAGCACATTGTGGACGAGTGGATGCGCGGCGAAATCGAGGAGAAAGAGCTGCGCGAGCGCATCCGCTTCG
>DATGIY010000125.1:0-2658 GCA_035295475.1 Terriglobales bacterium | reverse complement strand
CATCGTCGCCGCGGCGGCCGAAGCCGGCTATTCCCTGGACCGGTTCGACTTTCCCTGGAGCCGGCCGGAGCAGCAAGGCGCGCCGGCGCAGCCGGCCCGCGACAGCCGCGACCCCGAGACTCAGCCCGGACTGATTCTGTTCCGCCAGAATTGCGCAGGTATGTACGGATGCCGTCTGCTGCTCGTATTCGTTGTCGGCGAGACGCCGACCTCGGGTGTGCACAAGCTCGCGCTGTCCAGCGCCATGGAGCAGATCACGGAACTTTCCTATCTGGCGCCGCGCGAAACGCATTGCGCCGACCATCAACCCCTATGCGTCAAGGTGGGACTGTTGGCTCCGTACTTCACGGGTGCGGCGGCGTCGCTGCGCTACGGGTTTGCGCCTTACGCGCATTGGAGGCGGGGCTACGAACATCGATGGAGTGCCGCACACGGTCGAAACCAGCTGCTTGCGCTGCATGTGAGCATGGTCTCGGGCGACGCCGACGCGGTGGATCAACTGGGACTGGACCGGGTGCCCTTTCAGACCCAGGAGTACGACAGTCCGACCTTCAAAGCCACCATAAACTATGAAGTGGAGAGCCGCGACAAATTCCTGCTTTACCTGTGGGAAAGTTTCGCCGCCGAACCCGACGACATGGCTATCATGCGCGAGGAAAACACGGGGTACGGCACGAATTTCGCCACGGCCAGCGACAGTCTGGGCGGTTTCCTGACTTACCTGCAATACCTTCGCGTCAAGTCGCGCAGCGGCAATCCTGCCCTGTCGGGCAAGGCCGCGGCCGTTATCCGCAGCATTATCCGATTACTCAACCAGTTGAACAATGCGGTCGGCAGCGGAGCAATGGACACCGATACCGCCAGCTCGATCTACCATGGCAACCTCGAAGTTCTGACCAACGCCACGCCGCTGGGCCGCGATGCGGACTTTATTCAATTCAGGAAGGATTACCGCAACCGGGTCCACGGCTACCTGGATCTGCCCTTCCCATTGCATATTTCGGAAATCCGGGGTCAGCGCGAGGAACAAACGGCGGCGCAAATGATTAACCTGTTGCGCGGCGACCCCAGCGTTTTCCCCGTATTGAGCCCCAAAACCGAAGGCAAGGATCTGATGCCGTCGTACTCGCCGCTGGACAAGTCGTCCGCCACCCTGATGATGTCCAATCTGTTATCCACGCTGGCGGCCAGAAAGGTCCATTACGTGGGCATTGCGGCAAGCGACGTCCAGGACACCATTTATCTGGCCCGCGAAATCCACGCGCATTGCCCCGACGCAATCCTGTTTTCCTTTGGCAGCAACCTGCTGTTCCTCAATCCCGATGTCGCCGGCGACCTGCGCGGGATGCTGCTGGTCAGCACCTATCCGCTGTTCACTTCCAACCAGGACTGGGCCTTTCCCTGGAAGGGCGGCAGCATCCGCTACCAGTTTTCCAGTGACCGGGCCGAAGGGCTGTTCAATGCCATGCTGGCGCTGCTGGGCCAGCGCCAGAGCATGCTGGATTATTCCCCGCCCTTCTTTACCCCCGCGGAGAATGACCGCACGCGCGAGCCGCCGGTTTGGATTACCGCGGTGGGTAAAGCCGCCTTCGTGCCGATCGCTATTCTTCCGCAAATCGCCGGACTGTCGACGCTCTATCTTTCCACCGCCGATGCCCCGGCGGAAGCGATCCAGGCGCCGCCCACCTGGCAAATCGATCCCGACAGCTCGTGGATTTCGATTCTGGTCTTCTGGTCCGCGACCTTTCTGGGCGTTTGGTTCGCATTCGTGGCGGTGTGGCCCTGGAGCCTCCGGGGCCGCAAAAGCATGTGGAATGCGCGCGTGGGAGACCTCAGCGGATCCCGCCTGCTCGCTCTGGCCGCCTTTCTGCTCCACCTTCTGGTCTTCTACCTGATCGTGTGCGGGCTCTTCATCATTCCCCTTGCCTGTACCACCGGCGCGCTGCCGTCCCTGATCCATCGGTTGTTGGGGTACTCGCCCGGGACAGGCATTTGCGCATCGATAATCGACTTTACGGTTGCGGGCACGGTCGCAGCCGCGGGCCTGATCGCGGCAATCATTCTTCTCGGGGCAACGCTGATCTATCTGGTCAAGGCGCTTTTTACCTTCATCTGGCGAAGCCTCGGCGAGCAGGGAAGAGCCGCGCTGCGGGGAAGTGCGTGGCCGGATTACGCGCCCCGTGCACGGCTGCGCGAGAGCGTGCTGGCGCTGAGCGACAGCGTCAGCTCGATGATTTTGCTGGCGGTTCCGGCCGGTCTCTTTGTACTGGTGCTGCTCTACCTGATCAGCCTGCTTGGACCTCGGGGCAACAGTTACCACAGTGCGGGATTGTTCTTCGCCGCCTGGCGTTATTTGACTCCCCGCAATGGCGCGTCGCCGCTGCCGCCGTTGTTTTTTGCCAGCCTCGCGCTGGTCCTGTGGGCCGCCTCCAATGTGCGGCGGGCGGCGATGCTGGAGACCATGACTAACAGGAACCTCTCCGATGGCTCCTATTTGGGCATCAAAACCGACTCGCTGCGGGACATTGAAGTGCGCCAGGCACGCATTCGATCGCTGCTCGCGCGCGGATCGCTGGGCCAGCCCCTGGGAATCTTTACCTTTGTGCCGCTCTCGATCTTTTTTGCCGCCACACTGATTCGGTTGAACGGCAAGGCTTC
>DATGIY010000124.1:0-6907 GCA_035295475.1 Terriglobales bacterium | reverse complement strand
GTCATAGTGCCCTGCCAGCACCACGATCCCGTTCTCTGACCCGGGAAACTTGGCGATGAAATTCACCATCGGCAAATTCCCCGCCGGCGTCGCCGCGCTAAACGCATCTTCCTGCAGGTCATCGCCCCGCAGATGCGCGCGCAGGAATTCCTCGGTTTTTTTGTGACCCGGGCTGCCCAGGTACCGAGGCCCGAAGCTCACCACCTGGCGAACATATTGCATGGCCTTGGCGGCATCAATATGCGGCGGCGGGCTGCTGTCCGGCGGTAGATTTTCGCTGGGTACGGGAGCACTGTTGGTCAGTGCCGCTGGCTTAGTGGCCGCGCCCGAAGCATCACTCGCGTCTGCTGACTTGCTTTGCGTGCAGCCACAGAGACCAAGAAACATGAAGCAAAGGATGAAGGCACGCCCGCTTCTGATCACAGTCTTCTGCCCGCCTTCTCGCGCCGTGCTCATGGCTCATTGCGAAGATCTGGCGGCTGCGGCTTCCCGCCTCGCCCGCCTGCGCTTAGGATGCACCAGCCAGGCTACCCCGATGCTGACCACGTACAACCCCACCATGGGTGCGGCGAAAATGCACATGTTCAGGATGTCGGTGGTGGGCGTAACGATTGCCGCAATAATGAAGATAATCAGAATGGAATAGCGCAGGTTCCGCCACATGAACCCGGCGCTCACAATGCCCATCAGCGACAGGAAGAACACCAGGATGGGCAGCTCGAAAATAACCCCCAGCCCAATGATGATGGTGAGAAATAAGTCGGTGTACTCCCCGATCGTGATCATGGGCTGGAACTGCCGTCCGTAGCCGATCAGGAAGTCCAGCGCCGCGGGATACACGATCTTGTAGCCAAAAAATCCGCCCGCCAGAAACAGAAAAATGGTCGAGGCCATGAACGGCACCACGTACCGCTTCTCATGCCGATACAGCCCCGGGGAAATGAACATCCACAGCTGGTAGAGGACAAAGGGAGACGCTACAAACAGACCCGCCAGCAGCCCAACCTTCAAGTACATATTGAAGGGTTCGGTGGGGTTCAGGTAGACCAGCTTCTCCGGCATGTGGTTGCGCTGCAGCGCTTCCATGATGGGCTGCTGCATCAGGCCGAAGATCCGGTCCGCGTAGTAGAAGCAGGCGAAAAACGCGATGCCCACACCGGCAATGGAGTAGATAATGCGCCGGCGCAGCTCCTCCAGGTGCTCGAGGAAGCTCATGCTGGCCATTTCTTCTTTTCCGTCCCCCCGCGCGAAGCGGGCGGGCTGTACTGCGCGATCAGGCATCGGGCCCCTTGGCAGGCGGGATAATTTCCGGCGCCGGAGCTTCGCTCACAGCGCCTTCCGAACTGGCGGCAGTGCCCACGGCGACCGTATTCTCCGGCGGAGCCGCGGGTTCGGAGACGTAAGTGGGCACATTCGTCTCCACCTCCATTTGCCGGATTTCCGTCTCGATCTGCGCCTTGAATTCGTTGCTGGCGCGCTTGAATTCCGCCAGCGCCCGCCCGATTTGGCGCCCGATCTCCGGCATTTTCTTAGGGCCGAAAATGATCAGCGCCAGCACGAAAATAAAGATCATCTCCGGGATGCCGAGGTTCATGCTCCCATGATATACCAGCCGCCGCGACCCGGGCAGGCGCCCTCCCAGCCCCGAACCCGCGGTTCCGCGCCCCTTCGCGGCGGTTGAGCCGGGCCTTGGCCACAAAAAAAGGCAGCCCACAGGGGGCTGCCTCTAAACTGCTGATGCCCGGGTGACTACAGCATGCTGGCGCTGTCTACGTGAATGGTTCCGGCGGAAGAATTCACCGTTCCCTTCACCGCCACATGGTGGCCGGCGTGATCCTTCAGAACGTCCGGGTTATCGACCGTCAGGACCTGATGGTCCTTGTCGGTCACAAACACCATCTTTTCGCCCGAAGCCAGGCACTTCTTGGTGCACGCCTCGGCTTTGGCGCTGGCGCCCTTGGCGCCGCACTTGGCATCCGTTACCCAGCCCTTGACCGTCGAGGTCTTGGCGCTCTTGGAGTTGGTCTTAGCGGCGGAAACGATCGCCAGGCAGAACAGCAACGAGAACACCAGGAACAAAGACAATGTCAGTTTCTTCATTTTGTGATTTCTCCTCTCTGATTACCCGTTTTGCGTGACGGTAGTCCTGCGCCTGTGACCGGCGCCGGTAGAATGTCTGGATTGGGTATTTCCGCCTCGGTCCCCACCCCGAAGCCAGTCCCTAACTTGTACTCCAGCGCCGTCCCGAGCGCAAGTCGGACTGCTCGCCCACACTCGCCCAAGGCGCCAAAATATCGAGTTGCTGCGGAAACAAAAGGTTACTTCATTTTTCCGCGGTTTTTGTGGCCGGGTGTTCGCGGCTGGGGGTAGGCACTACGTAAACCACTTCTCCCGGGCGGGCATAGCGCAGCTCCTCCCGGGCCGCTTTCTCGATGGCCTTGGGATCGGATCTAAGCGCTTTGACCTCGTCGCCGTAGTGCCGATTTTCCTTCTGCAATGCTTGAATATCCTGCTGCAACTTCTGGTATTCCGCCCTTTTGCGCTGATACACCACCATGCCATTGGGCCCGAACATGACGTGGACGAACATCCACACCGCCAGCACCCCAATGGCGGCGGTGCCCAGCTTGCGCCGCGCGCCCACCAGGGCGTGCAGCGCCGCCAGCGCTTTGCGTGTCCTTGGGCTTTCCCAGTTGATCCTTATTCGAATACCCATTTCTCCGCCGCGCCCATCAGCTCCTGCAGGCCCTCGGCGCTGCGCGCCTCGGCATAGACCCGCACCACCGGCTCGGTGCCGCTCAGCCGGTAGCACACCCAGGAGCCGTCATCCAGCACCAGCTTCAGGCCGTCGGTGCGCACCACTTGTGTCACTTTGCGCCCAAAAAATTCTTCCGGCTCCGCCTGCAACTTTTCAGTGAACTTCTGTTTCACCTGTGGCGTCAAGCGGAAGTTCTCCCGCCGTGGAAAATAGGAACCAACTTTGCCAAACAGCTCGCGCAACTGTTGCTGCAGCGTCTTGCCCCGCCGCGCCACCATCTCGCAGCACAGCAGCCCGGCCAGGATGCCGTCCTTTTCCGGAACGTGGTGGCGAATGGAAAGCCCCGCGCTCTCTTCCCCGCCGATCACGATTTTGTCCTGCTTGATCAGTTCTCCGATGTATTTGAATCCCACCGGCGTTTCGTAGAGCGGCACCTGCAGCTTCCCCGCCAGCGCGTTCACCAGATTCGTGGTGGCCACCGATTTGGCTACTCCATTTTTCCAGCCGCGGCTCTCCACTAGATAGTCGAAAAGCAGTGCGATCACGTAATTGGGCTGCAGAAAACTGCCGTCCTGGTCGAGAATGCCGAAGCGATCGGCGTCCCCATCCGTGGAAATGCCGATATGCGCCCCGGTATCGCGCATCTTCTCCCGCAGCGCTTGCAGCAGATGGTCATCGGGCTCGGGCGCGTGCCCGCCAAAAAGTACGTCGCGCGCATCGTGTACCGTGCTCACGTTCACGCCCGCCTCCCGCAGCAAGCGGTCGGGATAGCTGCGGGCCGCTCCCCAAAGCGGATCGAATACCACTTTCAGCTCCGCTTTGCGTATCGTCTCCAAATCCACGATGTCGCGCAGCCGGGCCAGGTAAGCAGGACGGACGTCAATCGATTCTTTGGCTGGCAGCGCAGCCGGCGCGGTTGCCGCCGGCAACTCCGCTCCCTGCGCCGGCACATGCGCTTCAATTTGCTGGGTAACATCGGGCAGGGCTGGCGCTCCGTCCGGCGTCGAAAACTTGATCCCGTTGTACTCGGGAGGATTATGCGACGCGGTAAAGTTGATGGCGCCGTCCGCCCGCAGCCGAGTTACCTCGAAGGCGATCGCGGGCGTGGGCGCGGCCGCCGCGATCACCAGCGGCGTGATGCCGTGCTGCAGCAAAATTTGCGCCGCCAGATCGCAGAACGCTTCCCCCAGGAAACGGGGGTCGCGCCCCACAATAATTCGCGCCCCCTGCGGCTTTTGCTGGGCGACGTAGCGGGCAATCCCCGTCACCGCCCGCCGCACGTTGGCGAAAGTAAATTCCTCCGCCATCACCGCCCGCCACCCGGAGGTCCCGAACTTGATTTGTGTGGCCATCGTCCGTCAATGCTACTGTAATACGCGCGGCGCCAGGATGCGCCGCCAGTCGATTCTAGCTTATGACCGACAAGAAAATTGTGCTCACCGCCGCCGGTTCCCGCGCAGAAGCGGAGAAACTCGCGCAGGCGCTGGTAGACCGCCGCCTCGCCGCCTGCGTCAACCTCGTGGGCCCGGTACACTCTGTTTACCGCTGGCAAGGAAAAGTGGAAACCGCGGCCGAGCACCTGCTGATCATCAAAACCACCGCCGCCCTGTTCGGCTCGGTGGCTGCGGTCATCCGCGAGCTGCACTCCTACGACCTGCCGGAATGCATCCAGCTGCCCATTGAGGCGGGCAGCGCCGACTACCTGAAGTGGATCGAGGAATCTATCGTTGTTGGTTAGCGGTTGCTTTTGACTCTAGACACGAAAATCAACCACCGGCGTCATGCTGACCACCGGAGTCATGCTGAGCGACTTGTCACCACGGGCGTCATGCTGAGGGCCTTCAGGCCCGAAGCATCTCGCGCGCGCTATCACCGCTAACGACCGTCTTTTCGCGCGCTCAGGTTCAGCCGCCAATAGTCCAGCACAAACGGTGGATCATCATCCCCCGACTGACGCGTGAGCTCGTCCAGGAACCAGCGCTGCCCCTCCGGATCGGTGATCCTCTCCAAGTGACGGTGAAAAATCACGTTGGCCAGATACTCGCGATACTGCTCCGCCCCGTTCAGCGTCACCGGAGCCGATTCCAGCCCGGTGCTGATGTCCGTGAAGCCTGCCTGCCGTAATCGGCTCGCCGTCGTCTCCGGCGAAGCGTATTCCCAGGGGCTCCGCCAATGCGCAAAAAACGGTTTCAGACGAGGAGAGGACATCAGCGCCTCGGCCCGCCGCAAAAGCCCGGCCAGGTTGGGCCCGCCTCCGCACTGCGCTTCCAGCCATCCGCCCGGCCGCAGCGCGCCGCACAGGCTGCTAAACAGCAGTTCATGATCTCTGATCCAGTGAAACGCGGCGGTGCTGAAAATTCCGTCCACCGCTTGCTTCAGCGGCAGGTGTTGCAGATCCGCCACCGCGAACCAGATCTTTCCCCCAAACCGGGGCTCCAGTTCTTTGCGCGCCGTTTGCAGCATGTTGGCCGAGAGATCCACCGCCAGCACCCGGCCCTTGGGCAAGCGCGCCAGCAGTTCCCCGGTCAGCCGACCGGTGCCGCAGCCGGCGTCGAGCACGGTTTCGCCTCCCCGCAGGCGCACTCGATCGAGAACCTTTTTCCCCCAGCCGAACTGTGGCCGCGATACCCTCTGGTAGACTTCCGAATTCCACTCCCGCGAACCCTTCCCGGCTCCCGTTTTTTGAGTTTCTCCCAAGGTGCGTCCCCGTGTGTAATCTTGCGATATCCCGAAATTAGATTGTGAAGCGGTTTATTGCCACCGGCAAGTACAGTGGGGCCCGGCAGGTGCCGGACCTTTGCGAAGAAGTTGCGGGTGAGAACCGCGGGGTAGCGCTTAACCCAGATCCGAACGCACTCCCTAGATCACGCCCGGGAACCAGCGCCAGCGCACTTTCGCCATGTAGGCCGCGTACTTGGGATCTTGCGACAGGAACGACTCTTCCATCAGCGTTTTCACCACGTACATTACGCACCCCGCCCCAATCACCAGAGCGTTAGCCGGCGAAAAGCACGACAGCCCCCAGCTGATTGCGGAAATGAAATACGCCGAGTAAACAGGATGGCGCATATAGCGGTACATCCCGCTGGTCACGATTTCTCGTTGCGCGGGCACCAGCCCGATGTTGCGTCCCAGGCTGAGCCGGGCAATGATGGCGATCCACACGCCCAGGATGGCCAGCCCGTTGATCAGCACCGGCGGAGCAACGTGGACACCTCCGCGCAGCAGTCCCGCCGTCAGCAGGTTGTAGTAGCTGTTGATGGAAGCTACCAGCCAGAACCAGGGATTGGCGGAGATGCGCACCGGATTTCTCCGGATCAGCATCGTGAACACGAACAGGGCCGCTTGCAGAAAAAACAGCGCCCGCGGGAGGTCCATCAGCCCCTCTCGATAGGCGTTGTACGCAACCCAGAATGCCGGCACCGAAACCACTGCCGCCACACTTTTGTCCACCCACGCTTTGCTCAGAAAGCGCAGCGCTCGCGCCGGAATGGAAAAATCTTCCGCCGTCTCCCAGGCATCCTCTGCGCTCGCCGGCACCGGCAAAAAGCTGGCCAGTTCTCTGCCGCTCTGCCAGCTCACAACCCTTGCCGTTTGGCGCACTTCGGGTTCGGCTACGATCGTGGTTTCAGACATGGGATCGGCTCCCGGGGAGTGTGCTGACTGCAAGATAGCACCTGCCCCGTGCCCTAATGTGACCGAGATCACATGCCGGGCACACCACGGTAACCACGGCTTTCGTTACGGAAGTTCCCCCCGTACAGCCTGCGCTCATCCGTTTTCGGAAAGAGACCATCCGGAACTGGGAGAGATGACGCCGAGAGGGCCCTCTTCAGTTGAGGGCGGTGTTGGAAGTCATAAAGGCTCCGCCTTCACTGGCGGCAAGCAGCGACCAGATGGTAGCCCCGGGGTGACTCGAACACCCGACCAACGGTTTAGGAAACCGCTGCTCTATCCATCTGAGCTACGGGGCCACGCTGGCGCGTGTCTCCATTATCTCACGCTCAATTTCCCACGCCTCAACTCGCCCGCGCATGCAAAATCTTGCACACGCTCGCGCCGCGTAATCAGACCACGCCTTTACTCATCGCATGCCGCGTGCGACTCGTGTTTTGTTCCCAGCATCTAAGCGGTTTTAGGCCTGTTTTC
>DATGIY010000123.1:0-3730 GCA_035295475.1 Terriglobales bacterium | reverse complement strand
TGCGGGAGCGGGGCATCGTGGATTCGCGGCTTTTGGCCAGTCCGCCGGCTGGCTGCCAGGACTGCGTGGATTTCGCGGCCGTTATCGATTTTAAAATGGGGGTGCTGCGGCGGGCGGCACAAACATTTCTCGGGGAAGCGGCCGCCGCGGAACGCGCCCAATTCGACGCTTTCTGCCAAGAAAACCACGCCTGGCTGGACGACTACGCCTTATTCATGGCCTGCAAAGAGACGCAGCCGGGGCCGGTGTGGAGCAACTGGGACCCGGCCCTCCGCCGGCGCGATGCCGCCGCTCTGCGGCAGGTACGCACGCAACGGGCTGATGAGATAGCGGCTTTCAAGTACTGGCAGTACGAGTTTTTTCGCCAGTGGGCGGCGCTCCGATCCTACTGCGGGCAGCGCGGCATTCGCATCATGGGTGATATCCCCATTTATGTCGCACACGACAGCGCCGACGTCTGGGCCAACCCCGAGCTCTTTCATTTGGACGACAATGGCCGGCCCACGGTGGTGGCCGGCGTTCCGCCTGATTATTTCAGCGCCACGGGCCAGCTGTGGGGAAATCCCATCTACCGCTGGGAGCGTGTGGCGGCGTCTGGCTACTCCTGGTGGATCGCGCGTTTCCGCGCTGCTTTACGCTGGTTCGATATCGTGCGTCTCGATCACTTTCGCGGTTTTGAAGCGTACTGGGAAATCCCCGGCAACGAAGCCATCGCTGTGCATGGCCGCTGGGTGAAAGGGCCAGGCGCGGAGCTGTTTCGAACGCTGCAATCGGAGCTGGGTGACTTGCCCATCGTGGCCGAAAACCTTGGTGTCATCACCCCGGAAGTGGAAGCTATCCGTCATGAGTTTGGTTTCCCCGGCATGAGCCTGCTGCAGTTTGCTTTTGGCAAGGATCCGCAAGGACCGTCGTTTCGGCCGCACAATTATGTCCGCGAACTGGTGGCCTATACCGGAGGTCATGACAACGACACTACCGTGGGCTGGTGGAACAGTTCCGGCCAGGGCGACAGCACCCGCACCGCCGAGGATATCCGCCGCGAGCGCGCCTTTACCCGCGCCTATCTCGGCTTCGAGAATGAGCCCATCAACTGGGTGTTCATTCGCGCCGTGCTGGCCTCGGTGGCGGATGTGGCCATTATCCCGTTACAGGACGTATTGGGGCTGGGCAGCGAAGCCCGCATGAACCTGCCCGGAACCGTGGGCAACAACTGGAAGTGGCGTTATCGCGCCGGCAGTCTGACCTCCGTGCTGCGCGACCGCCTGCGAGAGCTCACGGCCATGTACGATCGCTGACCGCGAATCGAGGTTGTGAACATGAAACCTGCGCGTTCCTTCTGGCAGATCTGGAATATGAGTTTCGGTTTCCTCGGCATTCAGTTTGGCTGGGGCCTGCAGATGGCCAACATGAGCGCTATTTACGAGTACCTGGGAGCGCGCCCCGACCAGATCCCGATCTTGTGGCTGGCCGCGCCCTTGACCGGGCTCATCGTGCAGCCGCTGATCGGGCACGCCAGCGACCGCACTTGGGGGCGGCTGGGACGTCGCCGTCCCTACTTTCTGGCCGGCGCCATTCTGAGCTCGCTGGCGCTGATTCTCATGCCGCGCAGTTCCGCCTTGTGGATGGCAGCGGGCCTGCTGTGGATTCTGGACGCCTCCATCAACATCAGCATGGAACCCTTTCGCGCTTTTGTCGCCGACCTGCTGCCGGAACAGCAGCGCACCAGCGGCTTCGCCATGCAGAGCCTGTTCATCGGTCTGGGCGCGGTGGGCGCGTCGGTCCTGCCTTGGCTGCTGACTAACGCTTTTCACGTGAGCTCGGGAACCGCCTCGGCCCATGCCATACCACTCACCGTGCGCCTGTCGTTTTATATCGGCGCGGCCGTATTTTTCGGCGCTGTGCTGTGGACCATCGGCACGACCGCGGAGTATCCGCCAGATGATTTACAAGCTTTTCGCATCGCCAAAGCTAATCAGAGTGGGCTGCGGCACAATGTAGGGCAGATTGTGAATTCCATTGCCGGCATGCCCCGCACCATGCGCCAGCTGGCCTGGGTGCAGATTTGCACCTGGCTGGGATTATTCTGCATGTGGCTGTATTTTCCGGTGGCAGTGGCGCACAACGTTTTTCGCGCGCCCGACCAGGCTTCGCCCTTATACTCCGCCGGCGTGGAATGGGGAGGAATCTGTTTTGCGGTTTATTCCGCCGTCTGCTTCGGCTTTTCCTTCCTGCTGGCGCCCCTGGCCAGGCTGCTCAGCCGCAAGTTGGCTCACAGTTTATGTCTGCTGTGCGGCAGCCTGGGCTTGCTCTCCGTGTTTCTGATTCACGACAAATACCTGCTTCTGCTTTCCATGGCCGGCGTAGGCATCGCCTGGGCCAGCATTCTGGCCATCCCCTATTCCATCCTCGCCGGCGCCCTCCCGGCGGAGAAGATGGGCGTGTACATGGGGATCTTCAATTTTTTTATCGTAATTCCGGAGATTGTGGCCTCGTTAGGCTTCGGCTGGGTCATGGCCCATCTGCTGCACAATGACCGCCTGGCGGCGGTGGTGACCGGCGGAATTTTCCTGCTGTTGGCCGCGCTTCTCATGCAGCGAGTGGAAGACCCGCAAGACGTGGCAGAGCCGCAGCCCGCCAAGATAAAGGTCGCCACCTCGTTCTAGATGGACCCGATTAAGTCAGATACAGCTTTCCGTGACTGAGCTTGTGCTGCAAGGTGGCTGCCAGGTTATCAATGTCGGCGGGGGCGAGATTGCAGGCGATGCGCTCATCCACAAAAGTGCTGGGATTGCTGCCCACGGCATCGCGGCGCAACTGAATGAGCAGAGCTTGCAAAGCGGCGGGATCGAATTTCTGCGGCGAAAGATGCACCAGCTCGGTAAGTGTTTCCCCCAGGGAAAGCGGCTGGCGATAGGGCCGCTCGCTGGTCATGGCGTCGAAGGTGTCGGCCAGTCCGACAATACGCACCGGCAAAGGCACGTCTTCCAGTTGCAGTCCGTCGGGATAGCCGGAGCCGTCGGCGCGTTCGTGGTGCCAACGCACGACTTCCGGCACCTGCGGCCAGGGAAACTGCACGCCGCTGACGATCTGGTGCCCGACCACCGTATGGTCGGCCATGGCGCGGAATTCCTCCGGATCGAGAGCAGCGGGCTTGGCAAACAGGTGCTTGTCCACCGCTACCTTGCCGATATCGTGCAGGTAGCCGGCCGAGCGCAGCGCCGCCACTTCGCCTGGTTCCATGCCCATGGCTTCGCCGATACCAGCGGCATAGCGTCCCACGCGCAGCGAGTGTCCGTGAATATTGATGTGCTTCACGTCGATGGCGGCGGCAAACGCCTCCAGCGCGTGGTCGTAGAAGCCGTGCATGGAAGCTAGCAAGCGCAGGTTCTCCGCCACTCGCTGTCCTAGAGTTTGCTGCAGAGAATGGTTCTGCACCGCCAGGGCGACATAACTGGCCAGCAGGCCCAGCGCCTCCAGGTCTTCTTCGCCGTAAGCGGCATCGCCCTCGCGCCGCCCCAGCGCAATGACGCCCACGAGTTTGCCACCCACGATCAGCGGCGCCAGGCATTTGAAGAGCTCGGGGGCGACGTTCCCGTTGGAGCTGAGAAAGGTATCGCAGTTGGTTGACGCCAGGAGCCGGGGGCTACGCGCCACCGTGAGCGCATGCACGTGCCGCGGAAGAAGAGGAACAAACGCCGGTTCGGGAAGCAGGGCGAAACCATGCGCCGCA
>DATGIY010000122.1:0-3102 GCA_035295475.1 Terriglobales bacterium | reverse complement strand
TGAGGGTCGTCTGGATGGGGAATTCGTGGGAGGAAACAATACGCTCCTCGCCGCCGGCAAAGGCGTATGGCTTGGAGGCTCCGAGGCGAAATTTATGCGGAAACTGGTTCTCATTGGGATCGCCATTACGCAGTTCTTCCGGAACTGCGGGTGGAACTTTGCCGGGAACAATGTAGGCCTCCGTCTTGGGGAAGTCTGCAAACGCCGCTTGCGGCAAACCCAGGTTGCGGGCGAGGACGCTGGGCGGGGTATGGGCAATCCAGTCGGTAATGCTGAATGTCCCAAATTCTGAAAAGTTACCATCATCGAACACCAGGATGAAGTGCGCTTCCTCCGGGCCCAGGCATTGCAGCGCGTGCCCATGTCCTTTGGGAAAGTACCAGACATCGCCGGGGCCAAAGTCGGCCGATTCGGCCTGGCCATTAGGAGCGATGACCGTAGCTCGAACATTGCCTTTGATGATGTAAGCCCATTCCGCCGCCACCGCGTGCCAATGCAGTTCACGCAGCCCGCCCGGCTGCAAGCGCATGGAAACTCCCGCCATGCTCTGGGAAATGGGGAACTCATCGACGTTGGCTTCCTTGGCCGATCCGCCGGGACCGAACCATCCCTTTGAATGTTCGAGGTCGTATTTAAAATTCTCGAGGGGCGCGTGCTTGGCCCCTGGGCGCGGAGCGGCCATGGCGGGAAGGGGGGTAGTCAGCGAAGCCGCTGCCACGCCGGCGCCCAGTAAGGACGCCCCGGCCAGAAGGTTGCGGCGCGTGATCTCATGCGAGTTCTTTTGTTGGCTCATGGTTCTCCTTCGCCAGCGGGTATGGTCAGCCCGCTATTCCGGTCACCGGATAGACTCAAGTTGTGGAGCACAAACTAGCTCCGCTCAGCTTAAGGGCAGCTTAATCGGGAAGCGCTCGATGCGCTTAAATTCTGGAGAGTATAACGCCAGATGGACGTCGGTGGGTCTGCCCGTAACCGCGCCCTAATACTCCCCCGGCGTTACCTGCCCGGCGAGAGGGTTAAAGGTGACCGCGGCATCTTCGGCAGTATCAAAGAGTTCGAAGATGGTCAGCAGCCGCGTCATGCCAAGAACATCGCGCAGATGCGGATTCAGATTGGCCAGCTTAAGATCTCCGCCCGACCTGCGGGCTGAGGTATGTAGGCCGACAAGAACGCCGAGGCCGGTGCTATCGATGTGGGTCACGCCGCCCAGATCGAGAACAATATGATTGCCCTCGGCCAAAGCCTCCTTGACCACATGGCGCAGCTTGGCCGATTCGTCGCCCAGCACGATTCGGCCATGGCACGCGATTACGCTGCTCCCCACCAGGTTGCGCATCGTCAAATCAAGCGGCATGTTGGAACTCCCGAACCCGCTGGTTCGGCGAAAACGATACCTTCTCCCGCCATGCGATGCAAGCCAGAACGAAGGAGTCGGACGGCGAGAGATGTTACAGAGATGTTACACGGCGCCTGGTTGCAAACCCGCGTAGTTCGGGATATCTTTTGCGTCACTCACGCTGGCTGCGCGCATCGAAGACATGGATCGCGGGGCCATCGCAGGTGGGCAAGGCGTCAAACTCGGGGTCGGGAGAACGCGGATGAGCAAGGAAGCCGCAAAGCGCAAGCAGCGGCGGTGGGTCAGCCTGATTCCCTACGGGGTGACGGAACAGCATCCGAACGCCTACAAAGACATAGCCTCGACAATCTGGGAAAACCGCGACAACTTGGGCTATGCGTGGCGAATTCTGAACAATGGCTGCTGCGACGGGTGTTCGTTGGGCACCCGCGGCATGCGGGACTGGACTATGAAGGGAGTCCACCTGTGCGCCGTGCGACTGCAATTGCTGCGCCTGAACACGATGCCGGCCATGGACTGGCGCAAATTGGAGGATGTAGGCAGCCTGCGCGGCATGTCGGAAAAGAAATTGCGCCAACTGGGACGTCTCGCCGTTCCCATGATTCGGCGGCGGGGGGAAAAGGGCTTCCGCCGGGTTTCGTGGGAGGAAGCCATCACGACAGTCGCGGATGGGTTGCGCGAGTTGGACCCACAGCGCATCGCCTGGTACATCACCTCCCGCGGGCTGACCAACGAAGCCTATTACGCGCACCAGAAAGTAGCGCGATTCATAGGCACCAACCATGTTGATACCAGCGCCCGCATTTGCCACGCGCCCAGCACCGCGGGATTGAACGCCACCGTCGGCTGCGCGGCCACGACTTGCTCCTACAGCGACTGGATCGGAAGCGACTTGATTGTTTTCGTGGGCAGCAATCCGGCCAACAACCAGCCAGTCACCACCAAGTATCTGTATTACGCCAAACAGGCTGGGACCAGAGTCTTCATGGTGAACCCCTACCTGGAGCCCGGCCTGGAACGCTACTGGGTGCCCTCCGTGGTGCGCAGCGCGCTGTTTGGCACCCGCATCGTGGACGATTTTTTTCAGATCCATGCCGGCGGAGACATCCCGTTCTTCTACGGCGTGCTGAAGTTCCTGATTGAGAACGGCTGGACGGACCGGGAATTCATTGATGCACGAACCCTGGGTTGGGGGGAAGTTGAGGCCAAAGTCCGAAGCCTCTCCTGGGAGGAACTGGAACGGGGTTCGGGACTGACGCGCGCCGACATGTTGCGCTTCGCCGAGGCATTTGGAAAAGCGCGCAGCGCCGTTGTCGTATGGAGCATGGGCATTACCCAGCACCGCTATGGCAGCGACAACGTACGCGCCCTGGTCAACCTGCAGCTGGCGCGCGGCAACGTGGGGCGCCCGCACACCGGGCTGATGCCTATCCGTGGACACAGTGGAGTGCAAGGGGGCGCGGAGATGGGGGGCATGCCGGGCGCCTACGTAATGGGCTCGGCAGCGACGGCGGAAAACGCGCGGCGATTTGCCACGCCTGAGATGTGGGGATTTGAGCCGCCGGCGTGGAAGGGGTTGAGCGCCGCGCAGATGGTTCTGGCCGCCGGGCAGGGAGAAATCGATGCCCTCTGGCAAAGCGGCGGCAACTTCAAGCAGACGCTGCCGGCGCCGGAATTGGTGGAGCAGGCGCTGGGCCGCATCAAGCTGCGCATTCATCAGGACATCGTCCCCAACCCCACCATGCTGG
>DATGIY010000121.1:0-4064 GCA_035295475.1 Terriglobales bacterium | reverse complement strand
CAGGTTAAGGGGCAGCGGATTCTGCTGGTGCGGGCCAAAGTCGCCCGCGACGTGATCCCGGAGGAGTTGCGCCGGGCGGGCGCCGAAGTCAACGTAGTGGAAGCTTACGAGACGGTGGCGCCGGAGGCGGCGCGGGCGCGCCTGCAATCGGTTCTGCAGGACAGCCGGCAGAGGCCGCATGTGATTACCTTCACCAGTTCTTCGACGGTGCGGAATTTTGTGTCGCTGCTGAATTTGCATCCTGAGGATGGCAGGTCTCGCCCCGCCCTGCTGGAAGGAATCAAGCTGGCCTGCATCGGTCCGGTCACCTCCGACACTCTGCGCGAATGTGGTCTTCCGGTGGACATTGAAGCAAAGGAATACACGATTCCGGGCCTGGTAGAGGCCATCGTCGCGGCTTATCGCTGAGACTGGACTCCTGTTCTCCGCATCGCACACAAGCTGAGCAGACGCACGCCCTGCGTTGCTTCCCAGGCCCTGGGGAGGAAGGCAAACTGCCCGCGGAATCGTCCTTCCAGATAATGTCATCCTGAGCGAGGGCGCGGTACACCAATCCGCGCCCGAGTCGAAGGACCCAGTGTTGGCTCAAACCGCCGATGATGCTCCAGCGAGTTCTGCTGAAAAAGCGCAGGGACGCCTTCGGCAAACGCAAGGTCCCTCGGCTCGCCCTCCTTCGCTGCCCTCAGTCGGGCTCGCTCGGGATGACAGACTTAAAACTGACGCCGAAGTGTTCCGCGCCTTCGTGAAAGCGGGCGAACGCCTGGCCGGCCTGCACGCTACTACGCAAAAAAACAGCCGCAATATCCCGTGCAGAAAATTGTAAAGTTTCTGCCCGTTCCCGGCCTTGCTGCAAGCGCCGAAGCCACCGCCGCAACGTAGCGCTGCATTAAATTGCAAATTACCGATGCCTCGATTACAAATCGGTCTCATGCCCTATAAGGAACGAGTCTTCTGGTGGGACACGGTGGAGATGCCGGAGGGCGATCCCGCGCCGCTGCCGGAAAAAGCAGACGTGGCCGTCATCGGCTCTGGGTTTTCCGGGCTCTCGGCCGCCCGCGCCCTGGCCCGACGGGGAGCCCAGGTGGCGGTGCTGGAAGCGCAATCGATCGCCTGGGGCGCCAGTTCGCGCAACGGCGGCATGGTGCTGACCGGCATGAAGCTGGGGGTGGAAGAGTTGCGCCGGCGCTACGGCCTGGAGACGACGCAGCGCATGTACGCGGCTTCGCTGGCCTCCATCGATTGCGTGGAGCAGATCGTCAAAGAAGAGCGGATCAGCTGCGATTTTGCGCGCTGCGGGCACCTGGAGGTGGCGTGCAAGCCGGCGCACTTTGCCGGTTTTTGCCGCTCCGCTGAGATCATTGCGCGCGACTTCAACCATCAATTGCGCATCGTGCCACGCCGCGAACTGCACAGTGAAATCGGTTCCGACATCTACTACGGCGGCCTGGTGGACGAGGTCAGCGCGGGGCTGAATCCGGCGCGCTATGTTGAGGGGCTGGCACGCGCCGTGCGCCAAGCCGGCGCCCGGCTGTTCGACAAGGCACGGGTGACCCGCATGCAACCCGCGAGCCGAAACGGCAGCGGCGGATTTCAATTACAGACCGCGCGCGGGCCACTGTGGGCGCGCGACGTCTTCGTGGGGACGAGCGGTTATACGGGCGCGGTCACGCCCGGGCTGCACAAGAAAATAATTCCCATTGGGTCGTTCATCATTGCCACGGAACCGCTGCCGGAAGCGCTGGCCCGGGAACTGAGCCCGCAAAACCGCATGATTTTCGATTCCAAGAACTATCTCTACTACTACCGCCTGACGCCGGATAACCGCATGCTGTTCGGGGGGCGGGCCGCCTTCTTCCCGGAAACTGCCAATACTATTCGGCGCAGCGCCGAAATCCTGCGCCGAGGCATGGTAGACGTCTATCCGCAGCTGCGGGAGGCGAAAGTGGAATACGCGTGGGGTGGGACACTGGACTTTGCCTTCGACATCATGCCGCATGCGGGAAAAATGGACGGCATGTATTACGCGGTCGGCTATGCCGGCCATGGAGTGGCCATGGCCACCTACCTGGGAACGAAAATAGCCGAGGCGATGAGCGGAAACAGCGATGCAAACCCCTTTGCCGGCTTGCCTTTTCCCGGGGCGCCTCTCGGTTTGTATAACGGGAATCCCTGGTTTCTGCCGCTGGCAGGAGCCTGGTACAAGTTTCTGGACCTCGTGACCTGAGATGTTGGGGAGGCCGCGTTACCGGCAGCACACTTAGATTGCCTGTACTGAATATGGTACTGGCGGCGTGTGACAATCTGGTTACGGACGGGGCTTGCCGCCGTCGCAGGCAAACGAGATAATAGCTGCACCTCCACCATGAAGGCCAGACAGAACCGCTGGGGTATTGTCGCTATCTCCTTGTTATTCATCGCCTTTGCTGCCATGGCCTGCCCAGGATGGGCGCGGGGCGCGGAGGAGATCAACAGCAGCGGAAAAGATCAAGGCCCACCGCGGCTGATCGAGCCGGCAGAGTTAGCCAAATTACTGGCAGGGCCTGACAGTGGCAGGCCGCTGATTTTGCAAGTGGGATTTCGCCTGCTATACGAACAGGCGCACATTCCTGGGGCGGAGTACGTGGGAGCGGCCTCGGAGGAGGCCGGACAGCAGCGGTTGCGCCATCGGGTACAGGGGCTATCGCGTGACCGCTTTATCGTGCTTTACTGCGGGTGTTGTCCCTGGAGCCACTGCCCCAATGTGCAGCCGGCATACAAGCAATTGCAGGCTATGGGGTTCCGCAATGTAAAGTTGCTCTACATCGCAACCAATTTTGGGACCGATTGGGTCGATAAAGGATATCCGGTCAGCAAGCAGTAAACCAAGCAAGAGCCGAGGAAGCTTGAAAGACAAACTTGTTTTCATGATCGGCGCGGTGGTAGTGATCGCGGCCAGCCTCTATTTCGCGACCCGGGACGTGACCGAGCAAAAGAGTTTCGGCATCGAATCCGGACCGCACGAGCCCGCCCCGGAATTCGCCTTGACCGACTTGAAAGGCCAAAAGGTTGACCTGGCAAATTACAAGGGAGACGTGGTGCTGGTGGATTTCTGGGCGACGTGGTGCGATCCCTGCCGGGCAGAGATTCCTCATTTCGTCGAACTGCAGGACAAGTATCGTGCTCAGGGACTGCGAGTTGTGGGTATTTCCATGGACGATGGCGCCGACCCGGTGGGCGAGTTTTCCGAGAAGTACAAGATGAACTACCCGGTCGCCATGGGCAGTTCCAAATTAGCGGAGAAATTTGGGGGAGTGCTGGGGTTGCCGGTAAGTTTTTTGATCGGGCGCGATGGCCACATCTACGCCCGCCACGTGGGGGAGACCGACGCCTCCATCTTTGAGAACGAGATCAAGCGCCTGCTGGCCCGCCCGGCGGGCAGCGCCTCGGGGTCGTAAGAGTCTAAGTAAGAACGTCACCCGCCGCATTGTCCAAGAACTGTAAACCGAGGAAGCTCTCCCGTTACGTGCGGATCCCACGCACAGTGACTGGCCTAGGGTGTTTTGTGGTCTTGACAGAGCTGGAAGAGGACGCTATGTTTTCGCCCGCTCGACCCAGCACGTAGTCATCCAGCCAGACTCGAAACGAAAAAGGACAGAGGTGAGGTATGGCCTCCTGGATCGTTGTTATCTCCTTGCTGCTGTCAGCCGCGGCCGGCCTGAGCGCTACGGAACATCGTTCGACGCCGGGAACCATCATCAAATCGGAAAAGTACGAAGGCGAGGCCGGGCAGCTGCTGAAGCGCGCGCGCGCCGGCGACGTGGATGCGGAATTTCAGCTGGGAATGGCGCTGGAGCACGGAAACGGGGTCACAAGGAATTACACGCGGGCGCGCGAGTGGTACCAGAAGGCGGCGGAGGCGGGGGATCCGCCGGCCCAGAACAACCTGGGGGCCCTGCTGGCCAAGGGCTTGGGTGGAGCGACAGACGCGACGGGAGCGGTGCGCTGGTACTTGCGGGCGGCGGTCAGCGGTCTGGCGGCGGCGCAAAACAACCTGGCTTATATGTATTCGACCGGGCAAGGCACCA
>DATGIY010000120.1:0-4418 GCA_035295475.1 Terriglobales bacterium | reverse complement strand
CGCGAGAAGTCTTGCGGCTCAGCCGCGCTTGATGGTTCGCGCTTGGCCGCCAAATTCCAGCACCGCTCCATCCAGCGAGTGCAGTTCTTCCGTTTTCCCTTGCAGCCATCGCAGCTGCAGAACGGCGCTGGCCCGGCTGTTGTTCAGCACCTCAAAGCTGCCCGAGCAATTCGTCTTTAAGTAGGGAAGCCGGTGAATCCCCGGGCCGCGGCCGTCGATAAAGGCCTCGAGCTGCATGCCGTCGGCAGAAAGGCAGCGAAAAATCCATTGCGGCGCCTTGTCATCCCGCAAAGACTCCTGCAAGTTGCGGAACACATAGGCTCTATTCTCGTGCCAAAGCACGCATTTGCGAAACAATAAGCCCAGCGGCATTTCGTAGACCAGGGCTTCGACCGTGCTCGGGTTTGCGCCGGGCCGGCGAAAGAAAGCGTGCGTCCAGATCCAGAACTTCCGGTGACGATACCCGCAGTTGTGGCCCTGAAGGCCAAATCCCAGGGGCTCACCCTGAAATTCTCGTCCGTCGAGGCTGATTATGCCCGAGAATACCGCGTCGGAGTGTGGGGTGCGCGAAAATCCGATCCAGCCTTTGCTGCTTATCGTGGTCCGGAAAGTCGAGGAGTAGCGCAAATCCCAGCTGATGTCGTGTCCGTCCACCCGCAGCTGTCCCCGGCAGGAACCTTCCGCGATGGCGTTCTCTCCGACCCGAAAATGAAACGGGCTGGTTCCGCGTGGGCTCAAGTCCAGAGCCTGCAGCGGAAATCCCTGGATGAAGCTCTGAGGTTTTCCTTTGCTGTCAAAAAATGTTGCCCACACTTGCACCGGCAGCCCGCTGGGATTGCCGGCGCATCCCTCGCGGCCCGGGTTCATCAGCAGATAACGAAACCACCATGCCCCGCTGCCATCGGCCAGGCCCAGACGCACGAACCACACCTCGTAGCGCCGCCCTGCGGAAGAGTAGGAATAGACTTCGTTCAGGCTCATGGCGAATCCAGGATAGACGAGGCTGTTGCATCCACCCCCGCGCGGCCTCGATTACGCGCTTTTCGGCAGGGGTGCGCTCGCCGCAAATCCCTGTCCGGCTGGCTCGTCTTTCCCGGCCGCCGCCGGGCTGACGGCAGGCATGGAAACCACGGGTGGCGCTGCCGCTTTGCCGGCAGCCGGCTTCTTTGGGGCCACCTTGGCGGCAAGCGGCGGCCGTTTGCCTTGGAGGCTGTCCCGCATTTCTTGCAGGCTGGTTTGCAGCAGGCCTTGAAAGCGCTTGAGATCGGGCGCGGCATGGGCGTCGCCGCTAAACCCGAAATATGTCATCCCGTTGTAGCTCAGCACGGCGCAGTTGACCGCCATCTCGCCGCCGATCGGCACATATGGATACCAGCTCACCATCTTGTGGCCGAGCAAGTATAGCGGGGATTGCGGTCCGGGCACGTTCGTGCAAACCAGATTGAAAGGAGTTATTGGCAGTTGTCCGGCAACCGGCCCGGCCAACGCCTGCAGAGCCGTGGGAACCACCCCGATCAGGCCGCCGGCTACTCCCACAATCTCAGCTATGTGCGCGTTTTTCAGGAACTCCATTCGTTTGTGGATTGCGGCGACCAGCTTGCGCGGACTGCGAATGTCAAGCGGGACTGTGACGGGAAGCAGCGAAATACGGTTCCCCAAATCGCTCAGGCTGCTGCTCCCACGCACATTTACTGGAACCATCATGCGGAACAAGCGACCTTTGACCGAGTCGCCGTGGAGCTGCACGTAGCGGCGGATCGTAGCCGTGACCAGGGCCAGCACGACGTCATTGACCGTTCCTCCCCAAGCCGTGCGCACCGCCTTGATCTCCGCCAGCGGGACTTCCGCCCAGACATATTTCTGTGGCCCGCGGCAGGTGATGTTGAAGCGCAGAGGCTCGGTGGGCGCAGCCAGTTCCGGCAAGTGCTTGACGAATTCATTCATGGGCCACTGGCGTTCAGGCGCTAACATCGTGTGCGCCAGGCCGAGCACGCTGGCGTGCGCCGAGAGCACCCGCTGTACCAGGTCCTCATAGGTGCTTACCCAGCCATCAAGCAGCAAAGTCAATTTGTCTTTCGGGGCGGGCGGGTGGAAGCGCGGCAGTTTCTTGGGCAAGGCGTGGGCAACCGGGCTGGGATCCATGATGACGTTCATTAATCCCACCCCCGCAATGCCGTCGGCCAGGCAATGGTGTATGCGGGCGATGATGCCGGTCCGATTGCCTTTCAGCCCTGGCAGGAGCGTGAAATCCCATAGCGGATGCTGGCGGCCCATAGTCTCGGTCAGGATCTTGCCCGCGACCGCCTGTAATTCGGCATCTGTGCCTCGTTTCAGCCGGATTTCCCGAACGTGGTTGCGCACGTCAAAGGCGGGATCGTACTCCCAGGTGGGAAGGCCAATATTGAAGGGAGCGGTCACCACGCGCTGGCGATAGCGCGGAATCAGGGGCAGTTTGGACTCGATAAAGCGTCGGCAGCGGGCCAGGGGAATTCGCCCTTCGAAGATATTGAGCGAGGCGATGTGCAGGGGCGCGCCCTCGCGCTCCAGGTACAGAAAAATGGCATCCCCCCAGGAAAGGCTCTCCACTTTGGAACGATTCGGCATGACTGACTCCCCTTACCGCGCCGGGCGATTGCGCCCCAGCCGCTCGTGAGCCGCTACCCAGTCGCCATGGATCATCGCCGCGGCCAGCGAAGTCTCGCCCGCGAGCACCACGGCGGCACAAATTTCCGCCAATTTCTTTGCTTTGCCTGGGCCATAGCAGCCGAGCATTTCCATGCATTGCCTCTGTGTGGGCAGGCCCGTGCCTCCTCCGCAAGTGCCTACGATCAGAGATGGCACGGTGATGGACCAGTAATAGTCGCCATTTTCCAGATATTGAGAGTAGGTGATCGCGGCGTGCGACTCGGCAATGTTGGCCGCGTCCTGCCCCGTGGCGATGAATAACGCCGCCAGGCCGTTGGCGGCATGAGCTCCGTTACTCGACGATCCCGCTAAAAAGGCGCCGGCCATCTGCACCTGCCTCGCCCAGAACAAATCGCGGCTATCGATGCGCAGGATTTGCTGCAGTGCCTCGCGCTTTATGACGGCTTCCGCGACCACACGCTTGCCGCGGGTCAGCAAGGTGTTGAGGTGGGAGTGCTTCTTGTCCGTATCTATATTGCCGGAGAGGAAATAGCGCAGCTTCCCGTTGTAGCTGCGTTCCATCCATTCGCAGGCTGCCGACGTCGCTTTGCTCACCATGTTCTGGCCGGCGGCATCGCCGGTGGTGTAGTTGAAACGCAGGTAGCGCAGCGGACCTACGGCAAATTGCGTGATGTTGCGCAGCTTGCCGTACTCGGTCGTCGCCTCAGCGGCGCGCTGGATGGCGGCAGAATTTCGTTCCACCCACTGTCCGAATTCCCGGGCCTGGCGCGCGTCGTCGAAAACAAATACCGGTGAACGCTGCATTGCCTCATCGACTACGGTGGTTTTCACGCCGCCGCACTCGCTCAGCAGGCCCATGCCCCGGTTATAGCTGGCGACCAGCGCGCCCTCCGTGGTAGCCAGCGGGATGTAGAAATCGCCTCGCGCGTACTCGCCCTCGATGCGCAGCGGACCAGCCACGCCGATCGGCACCTGAGCCACGCCAATGAAGTTCTCGATGTTACCGGGCAGGGTCGCGGGATCGATAGAGTAGCTGGCGACGTGCGTGAGTTCCACTCCCGTTTCCTGGCGGATAAACTCCCTTCGCGCCGCCGCCATCTCGTGGCTGTAATCGTCGCCTTCCGCGCGCGGGATGCGGAGCCGGGAACGAATTTCCGGACTGCTGACCATTTGCTTTCCTCCGCTGCGCGGCCAAACTACGAGGCGAACCTTCTGAGGCTCAATGTGCTGGGGACGTGAGTAAGCCTGGCCAATTCGCCAAGCCCTGGGACGGCGTCACCCGGCTGAGCCTCAGCTTAGGCGCAGGCGAGGCGCGCTTCAGTGATGCATGACCCCCCTCGGGGTGATGCGCCCTCGCCCCGCTCTCTGCATACAGGCAGGGGCGATTGTTATACTCAAATCACGATGGTTAGAGTGCGATTTGCGCCTTCTCCCACCGGCTTTCTGCACGTCGGCAGCGCGCGAACCTTCATTTTCAATTGGCTGTTTGCCCGCCGCCTGGGCGGGACCGTGATCCTGCGGGTTGACGACACCGATGCGGAGCGCAACACCGAAGCTTCGCTCAACTCGATTTTCGAAGGACTGGAGTGGCTGGGGCTGGCGTGGGACGAGCAGTATCGCCAGTCGCAACGGCTCGAGCTGCACCGGAAATTGGCGCTCTCAATTTTCGAGAAAGGCCTTGCCTATCGCGACTTTACGCCGGCGCATACCGGCGAAGAAGGCAAGGCGCTGGAATACGCCGGATGGCTGTTCAATCCCGGCATGCGCGAGCT
>DATGIY010000119.1:0-2986 GCA_035295475.1 Terriglobales bacterium | reverse complement strand
ATCGTGCGGGTGAGGAGCAAGCTTTGCAATGGGCTGAACTTGGCAGGCCAATCCGCTTGCTTCGCTTAGCTGATAACGGAAAATGTTAGCGGCGAGCAGGGGCGGCGGTGACTACAGGCTTCTGCAGGAACGCGGCGCGTTCCGCCTCGAAGGTCTCGCGTTCAGCGCCGATCCGCATTTCGGACCACCCCACGGCGAGCCCAATCCGCTGCGCTGCCGGCGCCGAGCACTCCTCCGACCAGAACCCATCTAGAGCTACCGGAACCCGCCGCAGAAGAACGTCGGAAAGTGTCATCGCATGTTCCGAAGTCAGTGCGTTCACCGCTTCGGCAACGATGTGACAAGTATTGTCGCAAATGGGTTGGCGCAGGCGAGCATCGCTAGCAGCCAGCTGCACAACGGCGGATCGCGATGGGCCATGCCAGGCGGCGATGGCGCGAGCTGCTTCGGCAGAGATGGCGCCCTGGGCGGCGGTGTTTGCCACCCATTGCTGAGTCAATGCCTCGAAAGACCCCCCGTCGGCAATCAGGGCGGTAGCGCGCGGCTCCTCTACTTGCAGTCCAATCTTGCGGGCGCACTCGCGTGCCAGGCTGGCGGCGGTGGTCAACTTGCCCCCGATAACGGAGATCATTTGGTTTACACCGTCCTCTGCATGATCGTGAAGCAAGTGACGGCGCGTGATGGCGGCAAGGCTTTCATCCTCCACAAAGGGCAGCGGCCTTACTCCCGCGTAGGCGTAGCGGATCTGCTCCGCTGCCAGATTGGCGCTGGGGAAGCGCCGCCGCAATGACTCCAGCAGGTATTCGATTTCTTCCCCGCTAGGCTGAACGGAGGCGGGGTCGCCGCGGTCCGGCACTTCCGTAGTTCCGAGGAGGACCTGGTCATTCCAGGGAATAACGAAAATAGGGCGGCCATCCAGGGCTTCGACGTAAATGGCCGCATCCGGCATGCCGTGAAATTTGGGTAGCACGAGGTGGGCCCCACGTACGCCGCCAATCATTCTGGAGGAGGTCAAACCTGCCATCCGGGCTACTCTGTCGGCCCACGGGCCGCTGGCGTTGAAAATCCAGCCCGCTTGCACGCGCGATTCGCGGCCAGTCAGCTGATCACGCAAACGCAGGCCGCGCGCCTGGCCGTTGGAGACTTCGATTTCCAGCACCTGGGTGTGATTACGCGCTTCCACTCCGGCGTGGGTGGCTTCGGTCAGCCACTCGGCAACCAGGCGCTCGGGGAACTCGCACTGCGCATCTTCGTAGTTAAAAATGCGCCAGCGCTCACCTGAATCCAGGAGACGCTCAAGGTCCGCAATTGCGCCGGCGGCTCCACGATTTCGTGGGCGAGCGGCAGCGAAACGACGGTACAACCACAATCCAAAACGAACTTCCAAAGCACTGCGTTGCGCCTGTGGACCCAATGCCAGGAGAAAGTTGAGGGGGCGCACCAGGTGAGACTCTTGCTCCAGCAAGCGACGCCGTTCGCGCACCGACTCGCGCACCAGGCCAATCTCCCCATGCTCCAGATACCGCAAGCCGCCATGGATCAGCCGGGTAGAACGGCTGGTAGTGCCGGCCGCAAAATCGTGCTGCTCCACCAGCAGCGTGGAACGGCCATTCCGGGCACATTCGCGCGCAATGGCCACTCCGTTGATGCCACCGCCAATAACGGCGACATCAAAGCGCTGGCCATGCAAAGGCGGTCTCGGCTGAGTATCGAGGCTCACGAGGGATTAGATGCTGCTGGATTTCCCCGGCTCTCATAATGTCGCATCGGCTCTGCCCGGGGAAGTGACGGACGTGCTTCAGTTGAGCTCTCGAACACTGGTTGGCTGACATAGGGTTGCCGGTGCAGCAACTCGGATACCCTCCGCAGGCGGGTTTCCAATCCAACTCCGAGCCAGGGAAAAGGCCTCAAACCTAAGAGGCAAGGAGGGTGAACTGTGAGACAGCTTGCTTTGATATCAGCGCTAAGCCTGGGGCTGCTCCTGGGTGGATCAGCGTACGGGCAAACCTCGTCCGGCCAGAGCAGTCAGAGTTCGGCCACGAGCTCCACGCGGAATTCGCAGACTGTGGCTCGAACCCCGGAGCGGGTCAGGACCAGCAGAGCCGACCTTCTACCCGCCAATACTCAGCTGGCGATCCGAACTAATGAAAACATTGATGCGACGCAGGCGGACGTGGGCAAGGCCTATTCCGCCGAGGTGGCGCGGACAATCGAGGATCAGAACGGTAATGTGCTAATACCGAAGGGCGCACCGGTTCAGCTCACAATCGCGAACGTGAAGAACCCGACTTTGGGAGAAACGCAGGCTGAACTGGCGCTGCATGCGATCACCATTCATGGACATCGTTATCTCGTGTCCACCAACACGGTGGCGGAGCAGGGCACCGGCGGACTGGGGAAGAACAAGAAAACGGCGGAGATGGTAGGTGGAGGAGCGCTGCTTGGAACGGTGATTGGCGCAGTAGCTGGCGGCGGAAAAGGAGCGGCTATAGGTGCGGTCCTAGGAGGTGCAGGCGGAGCCGGCGCTCAAGTCCTTACCAAAGGCAAACAGGTTAAGGTGCCGGCGGAATCGGTTCTGACCTTCCAGCTCAGCCAGCCAATTCAATTACGGCGCTGATCAAGTGGCCACCTTCCGCTGAAGAGCGGGAGGTGGGTCGCCAGCAATCGCTCGGTAGGCATGCGGTGGGCGGAGCGCCTGCAGGTTGGTGATCATTTCGCCTTCGGTCCTCTTACCACCTGGACGAAATCTTCCGGCTTAATCCATTTGGCAAAGGCGGCTTTAACCTGCTCACCCGTCAACGCCGAGTAACGAGCGGCGGCTTCAACCGGCTCATCCAGAGGCAAACCGATCACAGCTCTTCCCAGCAAGCCTCCGGCGATGCCCATTTCGCTGGACTCAGCTAAAGGAATCTGCCGCAGGATGAGCGCCTTGGCCTGCTGCAGCTCGGCATCGGTTGGCGGGCTGGTTTGCATGTCGCGCAGATCG
>DATGIY010000118.1:0-2300 GCA_035295475.1 Terriglobales bacterium | reverse complement strand
ATGCCGCGTACCAGCATATTGGGTACCAGGCTGGTGAATAGGGAACCGGGCCCAATGGTGATCAGGTCGGCGCTCGCTATCGCCTCCAGGGTTTGCGGCAGCGGGCGCGCATCGGCTGGCACCAGGCGAATGGCTATGATCCGCCCCGTACTGGCCGTGATATTCGTCTCTCCCCGTACCTTGGTTCCATCCTCCATTTCCGCCTCTAGCTGCACGTCGGAAGTGGTGGAGGGGTAAATGTGCCCCCGCGTGGCCAGGATTTCCGACGATTGCTTGACCGCCTCCGCGAAATCCCCCGTAATCGCGGTCAGGGCGGTCAAGAACAGGTTGCCGAAGCTATGGCCAACTAGCCCAGCTCCCGCGGAAAAACGGTGCTGAAAAAGACGCGAAAGCAGCGCTTCATCTTCCGAGAGCGCGGCAATGCAGTTGCGAATGTCTCCCGGCGGCAGCACGTTGAAATCGCGCCGCAGCCGCCCGCTGGACCCCCCATCATCGGTTACCGTGACCACGGCGCACAGTTCGCCTATGCCTTGTGAAGCCTCGGCCAAGCTGCGCTCGCCCGCCACGTACCGCTTCAGCCCTTTTAGCAGAGTTGAAAGCCCGGTCCCGCCTCCCATGGCCACTACGCGCAGCGCGCGCGCGCCCGTACCAGTTGGTGGACAGTTAGCTGTAGATATCGACGTCTTAAACTCCATCAGCTCCTCAGCGCCTTTCTGACGCAGTCGGGGAGGGGGAGGGATCCGTGCCGGTCTCCGGGTAGAGCAACTCGGTGAAGCGGGGGTCTTCCGCGAGGTTTTGGAAATCGGAGTCATTACGCGCCTGGTAACGCAGACTGGGATTCAGACGGATCGCGTCATCCAAATGGCGCAAGGAATCTTCCACGCGCGCTGTCAGGCACGCCAGCGCCGCCAGCCCATAATGCACATAGTCCGCTTGCGGCGCCTGCTTGACCAGTTTCTCCAGGTGTTCCCGGGCGGCGATGTAGTCGCCGATATTCATCAGGGAGATGGCGTAGTCGAAGTGCTCTTCCGTCGTCTTGAAGTTGGTGCTGGCGCTGCGTTCCAGGTGCTGGTTGCAGGTATTTAGGTGCACGCTGGCGCGATCGCCCAGCTCGCGGCTGCCGCTGGCCACCACTTTTTGAAATAACCCCTTGGCTTTCTCGAATTTGCGTTCCTGTAACGCCCGCAATCCGGCTTCATAGTTTTGCACTGCCTGGGCGAAGCGGGGGTCTTCGCTAAGTGAGCGTTTGGGCGATGCTGGAGGGTTCATATGCAAGACGCGTCCTGAATTACCCGTAGCCGAGCCTGTTGTCTGTGCGTTAGGGCTGTTTCCCTTGCTTCTCTGTTCCGCTCTCTTTTTCATTAAGGCCACCATCGCACGCCCAGGTGTGGTGGGGGGCGCCTCCCGGCTGCAGAGAACCCTTACCAGCGATGGCAGCAGGTTAACCACTACAACAACGTCCGTCAACTTGTAACGGGGACCGGGGAGAAGTCAGCCCCTTTTTAATTGATTGAAGCTGCTGTTTGCAGATCAATCTGTTTCCACTCACCCGCGATAATGCCTTTGCGTATCTGTTTGGCGCTGTTGCCTTTCTTGTGCATTTCGTAGCTGTAGTACAGCTCTTTCAGGCAGGCTCCGCAGTTGGCGGCATGGGTTCCTTCGTAACAGCTCCGCAAACTTTGGTGCCCCATGCGGTCGCAATGACAGTAGCACGGCTGCTGGTAGATAACACTGGAGATCTTCGGCGCCAGTTCATACGCGTGGGACTGAAAGGGATACTGATATTCCGGCCCCAGCAAGGCTTCCTTCGGCAGCAGCGGCGGCAGTTTCTCGCCCTTTTTCGGCGGGGTCGCGTGGTAGGCCGGGATGTCCCCGGGATCAGCTGACTCCTGAAAATTCCACTGCGCGGAAAGGCTTAGAGCCACTAATACCAGGAAAAGCGAAAGCACAACCTGTTTACGCATGTGGACCGCCTTGAGAGGCACATTCTACCGTTTTTCCCGCTTGAGGAAAACTTGCCTTCGGCGGCTCTTCTCCATTCCTTCGAACGATAAGCCACCGGCCAATCACCTCCCTTATCCGTAATACAATGGAACTTCTGCAATGTCGGCTCAGCCCCCAAACCTGTCAACCGAGTCCACAGACCCGCAGGTCGGCACTCCTGCTCCCGTCCAGCGGCCCCGCGGCATGCCGCTCCTCTCTGCTTGGTTCCGCGACCTGGTTATCTCTCTGGCCATTTCCGCCTTCATCATCATCTTCCTCTATCAGCCGGTGAAGGTCGAAGGCACCAGCATGATGCC
>DATGIY010000117.1:0-2238 GCA_035295475.1 Terriglobales bacterium | reverse complement strand
TATTGATCAGCAGAATCGATGTCGCCACCATGCCCCAGGCGTACTCCAGGCAGTAGGTAAGGCGGCTGCTGCCCTGCCAGGGTTGCGGGTAGGAGCAGATGCGGGCTCCACCCAACCAGTTGGGAAAGTGCGGTTCACTTTTCAGGCGTGGGCATATGACGCTTACTTCATGCCCTGCCCACACCAGGGCCGCGGATTCGTTACGCACCCGGCGGTCGCGAAGTATGGATACGTTCTCAATCAGAAACACAATTCGCAGCCGTGCCATTTCGTTGCTCAACGATCTGGGTAGCTCCGCTGTGTGCGCCAGGTCCCTGCCGGATGGTTCACGCGCTCAAGGCCAGGCCCATGTCCGTTGTGGCCTTCGCCCATAGAATGCGGCGATAGAGTTCCAGCAGCTTGGTTCCGGCGGCGTTCCAGTTATGGCGCGGTGCCGCGCGCAGGCAGCCTGCCCGCAAGCCCAGCAGCAGTTCGCGGTTCTGCTGCAGCATGGTCAGGTGCTGGGTCAGGGCGGCAACATCGCCCACCCGATGCACCAGCGCATTCTCCCCGTGAACGCAGATATCCGTGCAGGCATTCGAAACCAGCGGCACGCACCCGCTGCCCATCGCCTCTGCGCACACCAGCCCGAATCCCTCCTCGATGCTGGGCAGAACCAGGATGTCGCTTTGCCGCATGAGTTGCGCTACATCTTCGCGATGACCCAGCACGTGAACGCTGGGATCGGCGAGTTGGAACGCAAGTTTGCGGGCATAGGCGGGCAAGAACTCACCCGCGATCAAGAATTTTCCTTCCTGATGCGCCGGCGAGTTCAACCAGGCCTGCAGAGCAAAATGCAGGCCCTTGCGTACCGCACACACGCCCACGAAAAGCACGGTGAGGCCGCGCTCGCCATTGCGCGGCTTCTCGATTGGGTAAAAGACGGTTTCGTCGAAGCCATATTCGTGCCGCACCAGATGGTCTCGCGGGAAGCCCTGGTCGAGGAAGGTTTGCAGCACAAACTCAGACGGACACAGAACCCGGTACGCCTCGCGATATTCTTCCTCTTCCCGTGCCAGCACGGCGTCGTTCCACGAGTGCTCATGGTTCGCCGGAAGAGAGATTCCCAGGCGCTCGCATTCTTCCTGGACGGCGCGATACGCGAACCGCGTGTGCGCATTGGGGCGCTCCAGCACGGCCGGAATTCCTAATCTGGCTGCCTCTCGCAGCGTATGGAGTGCGGCCAGCGGCCAGGTGTGAATAATGTCAATCCGATGCGCGAGGGCTGGCAGCCTGCGCGCCACGATCCAGTCGTGCAGGGCGCAAGCGCGGAGCCGGCCCAGCAGTCGATAGGGAATTCGCCACCGGCCTCGTGCCAATGTCGGCCACACGTCAACCTTGTCCGGCAACGGACGTTGCAATACGCCCGGGAGGGCAAGCACCTCAGCGCCGGCTCTGGCCACGCCGCTTACCTGCTGCCATGCGGTGTAGCAGATTCTGCCCGCACCCAGCTTGTGCGGGAAGCTATATAAGACGCGAACGCGCCGGAGCCCGCCATCGTGGTATCGCGTAAATCTCAAGCCGCCACCGTCCAGATTTCGTCTGCCGGCGCCTGCTCCCCCGCCCGCCTCGGGAGCGCCGGCAAGAACTGGCGATGCCACAGTTCCAGCACCGCCAGAGAAAAGACTTCGCGGGAAAATTTCCCCGAGCGGGCATTCTTAGCCAGCAGATGCTCAAGCGGGTCCGGGCGGAAATAGCCGCGGGCCAGGCTGCTGGGGTCGAGCACGATGCCGTCTATCCAGTCCCGCAGATCGAAACGCAGCCATGCAGCATAAGGTACGGGAAATCCTGCCTTCTTCCGCTTGCGGATGGGCGCAGGCAGCAAAGGGCACAAGGCTTGGCGTAGGGCATATTTCGTGGTCAGATGTTTGATTTTGTCGTCGGAGGGCAGGCTGGCGGCAAACTCCAGCAAGTGATGATCCAGAAAAGGTACGCGCAGCTCTACCGAGTTTGCCATAGTCATCTTGTCCGCTTTGAGCAGCAGATCATCAGGCAGCCAGGTGCGGCCGTCGATGTACAGCATTCGGCTCAGCACGTCACTGGGTGCGGTGCGCAAGCAATCCTGCAAAGGTCGTAGCCGATCTGTCCCGGACATCACACTGACAAAGTCCGCGGAATAGATTTCGGGGCAGCAGTTGAACGGCTGGAATGGTGTCGCACTATGGCCGTAGTAAAACCCATCCAGGCTCATGCTGAGAC
>DATGIY010000116.1:0-10688 GCA_035295475.1 Terriglobales bacterium | reverse complement strand
TGAGCGCGGCGCAGAACGCGCCCATTACGCTCAACGTGGATGGGCGCGAAGCGGCGCGGCGCATTTTTCATGCGCGGCTCACATTTCCCGTCTCTGCCGGGCCGCTCACGCTCTATTACCCCAAGTGGCTCCCGGGGAATCATCGTCCCACGGGTCCCATCGCCAACATGGTGGGAGTGCGCTTCAGTGCGGCCGGGCAGACTATTTCCTGGCATCGAGATGATGTCGATATGTACGCCCTTCACGTGAATGTGCCCGCGGGAGTCAGCACGTTAGAGGTTAGCTTTGATTACGTCACGCCCAGCCATGGGCCTGGACGCTTCGATCCGGTGTCAACCGACCAGCTGATGATCCTGAACTGGAACGTGGTGGTGCTGTATCCGGCGGGCAAACCGGCCCGGGAGTATGTGTACAAGGCCGCATTGCAGCTGCCGCCAGGATGGAAATTTGGCACCGCGCTGCCGGTGGAAAGGCATTCGGGCGACACGTTAGCGTTCGCTCCAGCTCCGCTCAACACGCTGATTGACTCGCCCGTGTTGGCGGGAGCGAATTACCGGGCGGTTCCGTTGCCGACGCCCGGCGCGCCGCCCCAGGAGCTGGACATCGCAGCTGATTCGCAGGCGGCGCTCGCCATCCCACAAACCTCGATTACCGATTACACGCGCCTCATGGCCGAAGCGAGCGCATTGTTCGCGGCGCATCATTACCGCGATTATCACTTTCTGCTGACGCTCAGCGACGTGGAACCGTCCAACGGCCTGGAGCACCACGAATCGAGCGACGATCGGGCGCCCGAGCGCACGCTGATCGATCCCAGCTTGCGCTTGCTGATGGCGGGCTTGCTGCCGCACGAATTCGCGCATTCCTGGAACGGCAAGTACCGGCGTCCGGCGGGCCTGGCCACTTCCGATTATCAGCAGCCGATGAAGGGAGAGCTGCTGTGGATCTATGAAGGGCTCACGACTTATCTGGGCGAAGTGCTCACGGCGCGCTCCGGGCTTTACACGCCACAGCAGTTTCGCGAGCAGCTGGCGCTGACGGCGGCGGCCATGGATCATCGCGCGGGGCGCATCTGGCGTCCGCTGGAGGACACGGCGGTTTCGGCGCAGCTGCTGTATGAAGCCCCGCCGGAGTGGACCGCGTGGCGGCGCAGCGCGGATTTTTACCCCGAGAGCGAGCTGATCTGGCTGGAGGCGGACACCATTATCCGCCGGCAGAGTGGCGGCCGAAAATCGCTGGATGATTTCTGCCGTGAATTCGAAGGGCCGCCCAGCGGGCCGCCGGAGATGAAGCCTTATACGCTGGATGATGTGGTCGCCGCCCTGAAGCAGGTGGCGGCTTACGACTGGCGCGGCTTTTTTCAGGCGCGCGTGATGGCCGTGGCGCCGCGGGCGCCGCTGGGAGGAATCGAGCAGGGCGGCTGGCGGCTCGTCTACAACGACACGCCCAACGAACTGCTGCAGGCGGGAGAACAGTTCCGGCATGGAGTCGATCTCAGCGCTTCGATTGGAATGGTTATTCACCAGGAGAAAAAAGAGGAAGAGGGCACGATCGTGGACGTGATCCCGGGAATGCCGGCGGCGGAAGCGGGCATCGCTCCGGGAATGAAGCTGGTGGCGGTGAATGGGCGCAAGTGGTCGCCGGAGGTGCTGCTCACCGTGCTGCGGGCGCGCACGGCATTGCAGCTGCTGGTGGAGAACATAGGGTATTACAAGACTTACAGCGTGAACTACAACGGTGGGCCGCAGTTTCCGCATTTAGAACGCATACAAGGCCGACCGGATGTGCTGGGGGAGATCATCAAGGCGCGGGCGGGCCGGTAGCTGGTTGGCTGACTGGCACAAATGGCGAGCTGCGCTCGCCCGGACAGCCCACCACCCCAGCACGCCAAAACCGGGCGTGCCCGGGACCCCGGCCCGAGGCGGCTGTGCCTACACAAGCTCGTTAGTTCAGTGTCCCAGGTGGTAGGGATGGCCTTTCAGGATGGTGAAGGCGCGGTAAATCTGTTCCAGAATAACAACGCGGGCCAATTCGTGCGGCAGCGTCATCTTGCCCAGGGAAAGCAAGGTGGAAGCGGCTTTGCGGGTGACGTCGCTAAAGCCGTCGGCCGGGCCCACGGCGAACAGCAGCGGTTGCGAGCCGCGGTTCTGCTGGTCCTCCAAAAAGCGGGCCAACTCCTCGGAAGTAAACTCCTTGCCACGGCTGTCGAGCAGCACGAGCTTGGAAGCAGGCCGCGCGGGCGTGCGTACGGCCAGCTTCAGCAGAGCCGCCTCGCTGCCCACGGCGAGGGCCTCAACCTGGATATAGGTGGAGACGCGCTTGAGGTAGTCGGCGGTGAGCGCCTGGATGGCGGGATCTTTGGTTTTGCCGATCCATGCCACTTTGATTTTCATTGGTTCATTTCACCACGGAGGGCTTTTCAGCGGAGGCGAGAATTACGTCGACGGTGAAGTTGACCTGCGTACCATCGTAGTAGCGGCCGATAGCGGCGATAACTTCGGCGTCCACCTGCCCGGCTTTCTCAGGGGGAATGCTGGCCAGCAGGCTTCGAAATGGCACGGTGATCTCGCGAAAATGTTGCCAGGCTTCTTGCGGAGTGCCCGGCCAGGGCCAGGGTACGGTGACAGTGTGTTCGTTGACGCGGTTGAAGCCGGCCTGCCGCAGGGCCGCGCTCAGCGATCGCGGCCGGGAAAAACGGAACATGTCAGGCGCGCCCGGCGGCAACATGGGGCCAGGTACGTGGCGCAGAACCACGGCCACAGTAGTCAGAAAGTAGGGCTGCTCGATGGGTCCCCAGACCAGCAGGGCGATGCGGCCGCCGGGGCGGAGGACGCGGCAGGATTCACGCATGGCGCCAACTATATCGTCGAAGAACATCACGCCAAAGCGGCTGGTGACCAGATCAAAACTGGAGTCGGGAAAAGGAAGGCTGTGAGCGTCGGCTTGCTGGAAGGTAAGGTTGGGGAGGGCACGCTGGCGGGCGCGGTCGCGGGCGATTTCCACCAATTCCCCATTGAGATCGATGCCGGTGACGGCGCCTTGCGGTCCGACCTGCGCGGCCAGGGTGATGGCGGGTTCGCCGGTGCCACAGGCGAGATCGAGGACGCGCATGCCGGGCCGAGCGGCGGCAAACTCCACGATCGTCCGCGTGACCCCGCTGCCCATGGCGGCGGATTGCCGGCGCCACTTCTCGGAAGCGGCCACGCGGAAGGCGGAACCCCAGGCGGCGGTCGTGTCGGAAGCCATGAGGGATTATGCCTTGTGGCGGCGGGGCTTGGATGACTTCGCCGCCTCGCCGGAAGCGCGGCTACGCCGCACCGCCAGCAGTTCCGCGGGATCCAGACGCCGCGCCGCTTTCCACAGCCGCTCCAGATCGTAATACTTGCGCGCCTTCTCGGAAAAAACGTGCACCACGAAATCGACGTAGTCGAGCAGTACCCATTCCGCCTGCTTGTAGCCTTCGACGTGAGCGGGGTGGAGGCCGACTTTTTCCAGCCGCTGTTCCACCTCGTCGGAAATGGCCTGAATCTGCCGCGGGTTGGTGCCGCTGCACACCACGAAGTAGTCGGTGAAAGCGCCCGAGCCCTTTTCCATTTCGAGAATGGCTACGTCTTCCGCCTTTTTTTCCACGCAGGCGTTGATGGCCTGCGAGACTTGCTGCTTGAGATTGTTCTTTTTGGCCATAGGTTATGTGGAAATGGTTCGTGATCCGGGTTGCCACTTCTGCCGCCGTTTCGCCGGCAGCGCTTCACGTTCCTGGATCCTGTGCCCGCGCCGCCCGGTACAGCCGCATCTTTTTGATGTATTCCGCCACGGGTTCGGGCACAAAGCGCGCCAATGAGCGCCCACCGGCCATCGCAGCGCGAATCTGGGTGGAGGAAACGGGCACGCTTACGCCTTCCAGAAAATGAATGTGCGCCGGACCCAGCACCAGCTCGCCCTGCGGCGGCTGCTTGCGAAAAGCCTGGCTCACGGCCTGCTTAGGACGAATGCCCGCCGGCAGGGCTTCCGCCACCTCGGCCAGGCTGTGCCCGGGCCGGCTGCCCACGATGAATTCGACTTCGCTGAGCAGCGCTTCCGGCTCCTTCCATTGCGCAATTTTGAGGAAAGCGTCAATGCCGATGAGGAAAAACAGGCGGTCGCTCTTGCCCAGCGCGCGGCGGAAGCGGCGCACGGTGTCGATGGAATAATTCGTCCCCGGGTCGTTATCGTGCGAACGATGAGCACCGGCTTTGGGTGATGTCCGGCGCGGTGCGGCCTGGGCCGCAGCTTCTGCTTGGCTGGCAGCGGCGTCCTCCCGCGGTGACTCCAGCAGCGAAGGGAAGAAAGCCTTATCGCCCAGGGTGGCGAGGGCCAGCATGGCATAGCGATCTTCGAAGGCGGCCAGCGGCTGGCCGGAGCGCAAAGGGGGAACATTGGCCGGCACGAAATGGATTTGCTTGAGGTCAAAGCGCTGCTGCGCCGCCTGGGCCAGCGCGAGATGACCTTTATGCACGGGATCGAAGGTACCGCCGAAGAGGGCGATATTCATGAACAGCGATCAGTTCTCCCCAGTAGTTTCGCGTTAAACGCGGAAGCTTGCAAGGGGTGCTAGCCGTTTGCACGCCGCCAGGCGCGGCAGAGATCACTGCGCAGCGGGAAATTCGCGGTTGTGCACGCGAGATGCTTCGCGGCTGAAGCCGCTCAGCATGACGCCCTGCTTGGGCATGCGGGCGGAGGCCCCCGCGCCAGCAATGTGGGCCCTACTCCGCCAGTGCCTCGGCCTGCTGGCGGCGCAGCTCCTCCAGGCGGCGTGACATGGCGAGCTTGAGCGGCTCAACCCCTTCGCCGGTGGCCGCCGAAATGGGAAAGAGCTCCAGGCCGTGTTTCTTGCCATAGCGGCGCAGCTTGGCCAGCTTGTCTTTGTTGGCGACATCCATTTTGGAGGCGACCAGCAGCATGGGCTTGTCCTCCAGATGCGCGCCAAAACTTTTCAGCTCGCCCATGATGACTTCCACGTCGTGGACGGGATCGGGGCGGCCGCTGGCATCGGAGACGTCAACCAGGTGCACCAGCAGGCGGGTGCGCTCGATGTGGCGGAGAAACTGCGTGCCCAGGCCGGCGCCGGTGTGCGCGCCCTCGATCAGGCCGGGAATGTCGGCGACCACGAAGCTGACCTGGTCGGGATCGCCGGGCGCTCCGATCGCGACCACGCCGAGGTTGGGCTGCAGGGTGGTGAAGGGGTAATCGGCAATTTTGGGGCGAGCCGCCGAAATGCGGGAGATCAGCGTGGACTTGCCCACGTTGGGATAGCCGACCAGGCCGACGTCGGCGAGCAGCTTGAGTTCTAAACGGTAGGCGCGCTCTTCGCCGGGACGGCCGGGCTCGCACTCGCGCGGGGCCTGGTGGGTGGAGGTGGCGAAGCGAGCATTGCCGCGCCCACCGCGCCCACCACGGGCGATGATTACGCGCTCGTCCGGATGGGAGAAATCGTGGACGCGCTCGCCGGTTTCATCGTCGTAAAGCATCGTGCCCACGGGCACCTTGAGCACGACGTCGGCGCCATCGTGGCCGGTGCGGTTGGAACCCTCGCCGTGACGTCCGCGGTCGGCTTTGTATTCGGGATTGAAGCGGAAGTGGACCAGGGTGTTGTGGCGCTCGCTGGATTCCATGACCACATCGCCGCCCTTGCCGCCATCGCCGCCGGAGGGCCCGCCGCGAGGCACAAATTTTTCGCGGCGAAAGGCCATGCAGCCATTGCCGCCGTCGCCGGCTTTCACGCGAATTTTGGCTTCATCTATGAACATTGGCAGTCAGCAATTAGCACTTAGCAATTAGCAATTAGCATCTAGCATTTGGCCAACCAGCCGTTGGCTTTTGCGTTGGCCTTTGGCTAAACCAAAAATAATCGAAAGTGAATTCAGAAATTGAAATAGAAAAGGCCCCGCAAAGCACGAGGCCTGAATGAAGTCGATCTGAATTCAAATATCTCGGCGTACTCTGCGTCTCGGCGATTAAGAATCAGGATTCGGGGACAGGCTCGACCATGACGAACTTGCCCATGGAGCCCTTGTCCACGAACTTGAGGCGGCCGGTGATCTTGGCGAACAGGGTGTCGTCCTTACCGCGGCCGACGTTCAAGCCGGGCTTCACCCGCGTGCCGCGCTGGCGCACGATGATGGTGCCGCCGGGGACCACCTGGCCTCCGAAAGCTTTGAATCCCAGGCGCTGCGAATTGGAATCGCGGCCGTTGCGTGAACTGCCTAATCCTTTTTTGTGGGCCATAGAAACTCCTCGCTGATTAGCTGGCTAGCTTCCTAGCTGACGGCTAGCTTTCTAGCTGTCTGGCTGACTAGCTATCTAGCCGCCTGAATTCCTTGTCGAAGCCGTGTACTCGGCGCCGGCTCCTGACTACTTTTTCTTCTTGCGAGCTGCGGTGGCTTTCGACTTCGCAGCCGCGCTCTTTTTAGCTTTGGCCTTCTTCGCCCCTGCGGAGGCTTCGGCTTTGGCCTGGGGACGCGCGCTTTCGCCGGCTTCCACTTCCGGTTGTGGCGCCGCCTTCTTCGGTTTGGGCTTGCGCTCCGGCTCCTCGGGGGCGGTGAAGCGCTGTCCCCCGAAGGCGATCTCGGTGATGCGTACGGCGGTGTAAGGCTGGCGATGGCCGAACATCTTCTTGTACTGCTTCTTGCGCTTGTAATGGAAGACGAGCACTTTATCGCCGCGGCCTTCGCCCAGCACCCGGCCGGTGACACTGGCTTCCGATTGCGGACGGCTGACCTCGCCTTCGCCGCCGGAGACCAGCAGCACCTCGGAAAACTGCACATTGCCGTCGTGGCGCTGGCCTTCGCCCAGCTTCTCTACCCGAATCACATCGCCGGGCGCGACACGATATTGTTTTCCCCCGGCACGAATCACTGCGTACATGATGCCTCTCAGTTTTGGGCTCCCAGCGCACTTGAGCGCATGGAAAAGGCGCAATTTTGCTTGCTGTGTTCCGCGCTGCAGTCTGCGGGCAGCGGCCGGTCCCAGAACGGGGCGGCAGATACAGGCAAACCCAATTATTTTAACGGGTGCAGGAGAACAGCGTCAAACCGGAGAAAGCTTTGCGTCCGAAAAGTTGTGGCCCTCGCCGCGCCAGACATGCGACAATCCGCGCCGAATTCAGCCGGCCCGTCAACTACTTTCTGGCAAGGAGGATTGCCATGCGAATTTGGGGCCTGATTTCGCTCATGCTGGTTCTAGCCACCTTCCCTGGTTTCAGCCAAACACACGCGGCCAAAACCGCGGGCAATTCCGCGGCCAGCGCCGCCGCTCCCAGCAAGGCCCTGATGGACGCCATCTGGGCAGGATGGAGTACGGACAATCCCGCCAACGTGGCCAAGTATTACGCCAAAGGGCCGCATGTGTTTTTTGACATCGCTCCGCTCAAATACAACAGCTGGGCCGAGTACGAGAAGGGGGTCAAGCAGGTGCTTTCCGGCTTTCAATCGCTGAAAGCCACGGTGAACGACGACGCGCAAATCCACCGCCACGGCAGCCTGGTATGGGGGACTGCGAGCGTCCACCATGTGGGCGTTGCCAAGGATGGCAAGAGGAGCGAGGGCGACTTCCGCTGGACGGTGATTTGGGAGAAGAGCGGAAAGGGGTGGCTGATCGTGCACGAACACGTCTCTGCGCCTCTGGGGTGAGAAGCCGGGGCGCAGCCATCGAAAACGGCGCGGGCGGAATCGAATTTAGCAGGATGAAACCGTATCACTTTGCCGCGCTTGTTGCCCTGATGGGAGTTTCCTTCTTAGCCGGGGGTCTGGCCACGCTACTGGCCCGCAGGTCCGTCGAGGGCTGGTACCGGAGTTCCAGCCGCCCACAGCAGGTGCCGCCACCCCCGGCCTATGGCTGGGGTTGGACGGGTGTGCTGGTGCTGATGGGAGCTGCTGCCTGGCTGGTGTGGCTTACGGCGCCACATTGGGCAGCTCCGTGGATACTGCCGGGGATGGTCCTGTACTTCGTGATGCTGGGGCTGCATGTGGCCTGGTCAGGCACGTTCTTCCGCATGGACCGGCCGGGAGCGGCCATGGGAATCCTGGTGCTGCTGTGGCTGGTGACGCTGGCCACGCTGGCCGTTTTCTGGCAAGTAGATACGCTGGGAGGCGCGCTGCTCATCCCGCTGCTGCTGTGGACGGGGTACCTGGGCTGGCGAAACCTCAAGTGGTGGCGTCACGGACGGCATGTGGGCGATACGCTGCCGCAGCCAACCGCATCGCCGAGCCAGCAGGCGGCCTGAAATTTCAAAGCATTTAGTGTTCCGCAAAGCCGGACAGGCGCATCCAAGAGGAGACTGGCCAGAGTTCCGGCGATCTAAACAGAAGAGGGATGCGTGAACCGCCATTCTGCCGCGGGGTTGCGAATTCTCGTCCTGCTGTTGCTGGGCTGCGGGATAAATTGCGCCGCCCAAACTCAGATCAATGCACCTTCCACGGGCTGCCTGCCGGCCACCGCGACGCAACTTCACAACGACGCCACCGGGCTGGGGCATGGTCTGATGGCGGCTCCGCGCAACGCGATCCGCCCGCAAAACCTGAAGTGGGAGCTGCCCATCGCCGCGGCCACCGGCATTCTGATTGCCGAGGTGGATGGGCCGGTCAACAGCCACAACCGCTCTATCAGCCGGCAAAACACGGCCAGCACCTGGTCGAACGTGGGGCTGGGCATGGAGTTCGGAACCGCCGGCCTGATGTGGCTGGACGGCTGCGCCCGGCATCACGACAGCTTGCGCGAAAACGGCTGGACCGCCCTGGAGGCGGCTGGAGCCGCGGCCGGGATCAACGAAGTATTCAAGTTCGCCGCCAACCGGCAGTATCCCATTGCGGGCACGGGCAGCGGCGAGTTCTGGGACGGTGGGAAGTCGTTCCCTTCCGGACATTCCGCCGCCAGCTGGGCCTTTGCCAGCGTGCTGGCGCACCGGTATCCGCATAAGCGCTGGGTGAAGTGGGGCGCGTACGGATTTGCCACCGCCGTGAGCTTGTCGCGCCTGGCGTCCAAGAAGCACTTCCCTTCCGACGTGCTGGTGGGCAGCACGATCGGTTACGTCACGGGTACGTATTTGGCGGGGAGATAAGAGCAGTGGTCAGTAGTCAGTGGTCAGTACTCAGTAGTCAGTGCTGACAGCTATTCCTGCGGAGGCGGCGCCGGCTTGTCGGGAATGGCCGCATCCTGCTTCTGGTGGCAATTATTCCTGAGGTCGACCGGGACCACGGTTTCGCGTCCCTGGTAATCAGCGTAAAACGAAAGCGGCATGCGGGCGCGCTCGCTCAGGCCGACGAAGCGGGCCAGGCCGTCGGTGTTGGTGCCGATCTGCAGGTCGAGACGGTGGAAGCCGCCAAAGCCGTAGCGGATATGCACGGAAACCTGCGCGTTATAAACTGACTTGCCGGCCGAGTCGATGACGCGAATCTCCACCGAGCAGCCGCCCAGGTTGCCGCTGATTTCCGGCACCTTCTGGGCCGCGCTGGCCTGCGAGTCCTTCTGCGCGTTCTCTTTTTGGGGCGGGGTCTGAGCGATCGACCAGCAACTGAAGACGAGAACTGCCATCAGCACAACCAGGGGATTCTGCCGATGTTGCACGATTGCCTCCTGCAACTCGCATCATAGCGCAGGAAAGGCAGCAATTAGCAGTTAGCAGCGAGGGAAACCCCGGTTAAGCCGATTCCACGAATGCCTCAGCGAGCTGAACAGGTCCGCGTTCATCGGTGTTGATCGACGGCGGAAAAACCCAGCGCCGCAGATGAACGCTGACGAAGCAGATCAGTTGGGCCAGGATCGAGCACGCTGGGAGGCTAAGCGCTAAAGGCTAATAGCTGGTTCTACTGTGACCTAAGTCATAGGGCGCTCCGCCGCCACGGCCTACGCTAGTGTGTTGGGAGCAGCTTATGGCGACGGAAACACCTGGCGCGGTGATCATCGAGATGCCTCCCCCGGTTGCGCCGGCCGCGTCCGGTGGCAAACCGGCAAAGAAGAAACTGGTGCGGCGCACGGGGCGAGATTATTCGCAAGCGCTGCGGCACTGGTTTCAGCTGGGATTCCTGTGGCTGAACGCCGTCCTCGGTGTGCTGTTTTATTTCTGGGTACGAGGATATGAAACGGGACGGACAATGGCGGTGGCCCGGCCCGCTGGAGTGGAAGGTTATCTGCCCATCGCCGGGATGATGAACTTCAAGTACTGGCTGCTGACCGGGCAGGTGCCCGGGGTCCATCCCGCGGCCATGTTCCTGCTGATCGCGTTTGTTGCCACAGCGTTCCTTTTTCGCAAAGCATTCTGCTCCTGGCTGTGCCCGGTGGGCACTATCTCCGAATATCTCTGGCGGCTGGGATGCAAGATTTTTGGCCGCAACTTGCAGCTGCCGCGCTGGCTGGATATTCCCCTGCGCGGGCTGAAGTACCTGCTGCTGGCCTTTTTCGTGTGGGCGGTGGCGGGCATGAGCGCGGCCGAAATTGCCGGGTTCATGCGCAGCCCGTATGGCCTGATCGCGGACGTGAAGATGCTGAACTTTTTCCGCTTCCTGGGCGAGACCGGGCTGATCGTGATTGGCGTGCTGGTGGTGGCGTCGGTGCTCGTGCAGAACTTCTGGTGCCGCTACCTGTGCCCCTTCGGCGCGCTGCTGGGGCTGGCAGCGCTGCCCGGACTGTTGCGCATCCGGCGCAATCCGCAGGCG
>DATGIY010000115.1:0-3520 GCA_035295475.1 Terriglobales bacterium | reverse complement strand
GGTGCCCTCGGTGACCCAGCAGTTGAGCAACAACAACGCCAACGCCGGCGGCGGCTTCTACTCCCAGGGCGGCCAGTTCTACTACGTGCGCGGCCTGGGCCTGGTGCGCAACACCGATGACATTGGCAACATCATGGTGGGCAGCAATAAGGGCGCGCCCATTCGCATCAAGGACATCGGCCAGGTCGTGATTGGCCATGCCCCCCGCCTGGGAGAATTTGGTTTTGAGAACAACAATGACGCCGTCGAAGGCGTTATCCTCATGCGCCGCGGCGAGCAAACCCAGACGGTCCTCAAGGGGGTCGAGGAAAAAACCAAGCAGCTTAACCAGCAGATTCTTCCCAATGACGTTAAGGTCCTGCCTTATTACGATCGCAGCGAGCTGGTCAGTTTGACCACCGATACGGTCGAGAATAACTTGCTGCGCGGCATGGTGTTGGTCCTGATTGTTCTGATCTTCTTCCTGGTCAGCATTCGCGCCGCCATCATCGTGGCCCTCACCATCCCCCTGGCGCTGCTCTTTTCGTTTATTGTTCTGCACGCTCACGATGTCTCCGCCAACCTGCTTTCCATCGGCGCCATAGACTTCGGCATCATCATCGACGGCACCGTGGTCATGATGGAGAACATCTACCGCGAACTCGCCTTGCGCGAGGGCCAGCCCATCAAGATTAATGAAATTATTCTGCTGGCAGCCCACGATGTCGATCGCCCTATCTTTTATTCGGTGGCCGTCATCATCGCCGGTTACCTGCCCATTTATGCCCTCAGTGGCCCCTCCGGCAAGCTTTTCCACCCCATGGCGGAGACCATGTCTTTCGCCCTGATTGGGGCCCTTATTCTTACGCTGACCCTCATACCGGTGCTGGCCTCGTTGTGGTTTAAGAACGGCGTGAAAGACAGGGTCAACAAGCCTTTCGAGTGGGTCAAAGCCAAATATGCGCACCAGCTTGACTGGTCGTTGAATCATCCCAAACTTACCCTGCTGATTTCCGCGGCCATCTTTGGCGCCACCCTGCTCTTGGTCCCCTTTATCGGTGGCGAGTTCATGCCTCACCTCGACGAAGGCGCGCTCTGGGTGCGCGCCACCATGCCCTATACCATCTCCTTCGAAGAGGCCAGCAAGATCGCTCCTCAGATTCGTCAGATCCTGATGTCTTATCCCCAGGTCACGGTCGTAGGCTCGGAATTGGGCCGTCCCGACGACGGCACCGATCCCACCGGCTTTTTCAATTGCGAGTTCTACGTTGGCCTCAAGCCTTACAAAGACCAGGCCTGGCAAGCGGGAAACATTCGCGACAAACAAGAGTTGATCGCTTCCATTGACTCCCGCCTGCGCGCCTATCCTGGCATCATCTTCAACTACACCCAGCCCGCTGAAGATGCGGTGGACGAAGCTCTGACCGGTCTGAAAAGTGCCCTCGCTGTCAAAGTCTATGGCCCCGACCTGCAGGTCTTGCAGAAGACGGCGCTGGACATCAAGAAAGTTCTTTCCCAGGTCCCCGGCTTCACCGAGCTGACCGTGGTCCGCGAGTTAGGCCAGCCGAGCCTGCTGGTCGATGTGGATCGGGATAAGATCGCGCGCTACGGCATCAATGTGGCCGACGTCGAAAACGTCGTCCAGGCCGCTGTCGGCGGCCAGGCCGCTACCCAGGTCATCCAGGGAGAAAAGCTGTTCGACCTGGTCGTCCGCATGCGCCCCCAGTTCCGCAGCAGCGCCCAGCAGATCGGGAATCTGCAGGTCGGCACGCCCGACGGACAGCTGATCCCTCTTGCCCAGCTGGCTACCATCTCGCAGGGCAATGGCGCGTCGTTCATCTACCGCGAGAATAATTCGCGCTACATCGGTATCCAGTACAGCATCGAAGGCCGCGATCTGGCCCGCGCGGTGGAAGACGGGCAGCGCGCCGTGAACAAGGCGGTTATTCTGCCCGAAGGGTACTGGATGACGTGGGGCGGCGAGTACAGCCAGTACACCGCGGCCAAACGCCAGCTGAATGTGATCGGCCCCTTGGCTGTGGTGCTGATCTTCCTCATCCTGTTCGCCCTGTACGGTAACTTCAAATTCCCCGTGACCATCGCCCTCGGTGTAGTCATGACCGAACCCGTGGGCGCGCTGATCGCCCTTAAGCTCACCAATACGCCTTTCAGCGTTTCATCCGTTCTCGGACTTCTGGCCCTCCTCGGCGTTTCCGTTGAGACCGCGGTTATTCTGGTTTCCTACATCAATAAACTGCGCCTGGAAGGCATGGACATTCACAGTGCCACGCGCGAGGCTTCCTTGTTGCGGCTTCGGCCCATCATGATGACTGCCCTGGTAGCCTGCCTCGGATTATTACCGGCGGCCCTCTCCACCGGCATCGGCTCCGATACCCAAAAGCCTTTCGCCATCGTCATCGTTGCCGGCCTCGTCTCGCGCCTGTTTCTGGGTTTCTTCGTCAATCCCGCCTGGTACCTGCTGGTCGCCCGCGACGGCGATGTGCTTCAGGTGTGAGGCCAGCGAAGCCGGTGGCCTTGCGTGACGCCTTTTGTTCATGGACTTGTGGTATTCCCGTGCAACCGGCGGCCGGGGTAATATATTCGAACGGATTTGAACGTGTCTGGTAAAGTGCAACTCGCAGATCGCCATCGTGGCCAGCGGACGTTGGCGTTACTTTGCTTGTTGCTGACGCTTACGGCCGCTGTCGCCGAAGCCAGTCACGTGCATCTGCAGGCGCAAGCCACTGACTCGCCCATCCGCTGTTCGCTTTGTGTAGGCGCTCACTCCACCAGGCCAGCGCCAATCTGCCAGCCCATCCCCACCAGCGGCGTATTTATGCCGCTAGTTGTGCGGGAACTACCGTTGGCTGGTTCTCGCCTTACGACCTCTGACCTCTTCGTCCGCCCGCCTCCTTTTGCCAGCTAACCCGACCGGGAAGCCGTTTTCAACTCACAACTAGCTGACACCCTTAGGAGGAAAGTATGTACCTGCGGGCGCGGTTTGCCGTTTTCGCAATTTTTATTTCGCTGGTGAGCTCGCATATTGTTGCAGCGCAATCGCTCACCTCAGGCACCATTTCCGGCAGAGTCACTGACCCCACCGGCGCTGTGATTCCTGGCGCTTCGGTCACCATTGAAAATCTTGTGAGTGGATACAAGCAGTCAGCCACCACGGATTCATCCGGGAACTTCGGTTTTGCCAACGTCCCCTTCAACCCCTATCATCTGACGGCAGGCGCAAATGGCTTCCAGTTGGCGGAACAGGACGTCAATGTGCGCTCCTCCGTGCCCATCCATTTGCCCATTACCCTGCAAATCGCGGGCACCAGCCAAACCGTCAACGTGGAGGCCACCGGGCAGGACCTGATCGAAAACGATTCCGTGGCCCATACCGATATCAGCAGCAGCATTGCCCAGAGGCTTCCCAAAGAGAGTGTCAGCACCGGCCTGAGTTCGGTCATCACGGAAGCCTCGCCCGGCATTGCCGCCGACTCCAACGGTATGTTTCATCCCCTTGGGGAACATTCCGACACCACCTTCA
>DATGIY010000114.1:0-2309 GCA_035295475.1 Terriglobales bacterium | reverse complement strand
CGCGCAATTTCCACGATTACGGTGGTGCCCTTTCCTTCTCCCTGCGGACCGACTGGCATCCCACCATCAGCGACATTGTGCTGCTGGACGCGTCCATCGACGGCTCGGACTTTGATGTGCCCAATAATCTGTTTCAGCAGCTCGCCGGCCAGCGGCAGACCCAACAATTGCGCGACAACCATCAGTCTCTTGCCTGGCAACACACCTGGTCGGCCAACACGCTGACTAATTTTGCCTACTACCGGCACTACTATCGGGCCAAGCTTCTCGGCAGCCCGCAGGATACGCCACTTTATGTTGGTCAAAGCCGACACCATACGCGACAGGGAGCCATTGTCAGCCTGACTCGCGTCTGGCACGGGCACACTATCAAGGCAGGAGCGGAAGGCTCGCGCGTCTCAGCCAGCGAATTCTTTACCTTCGGAGTCACCAACTCGTCTGCCGCATTGCTGGCGCAAATAACAGCGTCAGCCATGGTATTCACGTCCGCCAATCCATTTCTCTTTCAAGGACGCGTGGTACGGGGCGCTGCTTTCGCTTACGCCCAAGACGATTTTTCGCCCGTGCACAATCTGACCATCAATGCCGGCCTGCGCTACGACCATACCGATCTGCTGGTTCCTGCCCAGCAAGCCAGCCCCCGAATTGGCGCGGTCTATTACGTGCCACAAACTCACACCGCTGTACGCGCCTCCTTCAACCGGTTATATATGCCGCCGCAGGTGGAAAACCTGCTGCTGGCCAGTTCGCCTCAGGCGCGCAAGCTTTCTCCGTTTGCCACGGGCTCCAGCGGAGGCGGCGCCGATATTGCTCCGGAGACATCCTCCGCCTATGAAATCGGCGTCTCCCAGCAGCTGCCCTCGACCCTGCGCCTCAACCTGGCCTACTGGTGGCGCGATTTCCGCAACATTGACGATCCCAACGTCCTGTTCAGCACCACTATCATTTTTCCCAACAGCGTGGCCACGGCCCGAGCCAAAGGCTTGGACGTACGTCTGGATGTGCCTGAACGCCACGGCTGGTCCGGCTACTTGAGTTATACCAACAGCCGGGTTACCGAAATCGGTCCCCTCAACGGCGGCCTTTTCCTCACCTCGGATTTGATTGATATTGGCCCGGGCACTCGTTTCACCCCCGATCACGACCAGCGCAATGTGGGGGCCTTCGCCGTGATCTATACGGCGCATCGTCGCGGATTGTGGTCTGCGTTCAGCGGGCGCTACGAAAGCGGTGTGCCGATTGAGGTACCGGAAGACCAACTGGTGCGCCTCAGCAGACTGCCGGGCGCCAGCCTGGTGAATTTCTTTACCCAGCGCGTGAGGCCCTGGTACGTTTTTGGCTGGTCGGGAGGGATGGACCTGCTGCGCCGGGAGCGCGTGATCGTCGCCCTGCAGGCTGACGTGCAGAATTTGACCGACCGGCCTTTTGTCTACAACTTCGGCAATCCTTTTTCTGGCACCCACTTCGGCTATCCACGCATGTATGGCGGACGGCTGAAGTTCACCTTCCACTGAGCCACAGCCGGCATGGCAAGTGTCCGGAGGTAACGTTGACCCGCGCTGTCCACGGGTCAACCATAGCCGTATGGCCAAGCTGCCGCCTGCGAAGTCGCCTGTCGCGCAAGCATATCTGCACCCCAATACTGCCCAGCTGTGGCGCGAGTTGCTGGCCAACCGCGCGCTTTCCATAGGCGATCTTGCCGCCACCGCCAGTCTGCCCGTGGATACGCTGCGGGATGCCATGAATGGCCAGTGCCCCCTCGCAGTAGGCTTGTGGAAAGAGATCGCGGCCGCACTTCGCGCCGATCAGGCGGAATTCAGTTTCACTACCAGCGAGCGCAACGGCGAAGCCTGCTGGGAACTCTATTGCGTGCTGCTCTGACGCGACCCTCAGCAACCAGAAAAGCTCATCTGTCCTGAAGTCATAACAATTGATTTTTGCGACCGCATATGAAAAGCTGCGTTGGCATGGACGTCCAATCCACTGCAGATGCCCGCAAGCATCGTTTTCTGTGGGGACTTGTCCTGGTCTGGGCGCCCGCCGTTCCCCTCATTGTCGGACTGAGCAACATCTTCCGCGGAATTTCGGAAACCAAGGCAACTGGCCTGGGCGCGGCAGCTGGGGGACTGGTCGAAGGCTACGTGATCTTTGGATTCATCGTAGCCTTCGTTTTCCAGGTGATCGGAATCGTTTTATTGGCGAGGTCGTTCTCAGAAGGACGACCGGCGCGCTCGTTCTTCTCCCTGATTTCCCTCGCCTGGAGCATGTTCGCGCTTCTTCTCGCCGGCGTGTTCTTATGGCTGAGATTC
>DATGIY010000113.1:0-5880 GCA_035295475.1 Terriglobales bacterium | reverse complement strand
TCATGATTCCGAAAATACTTTTCTTGATTTCGCCGGCGTAGGCCGTGCCCCCGATCAGAATCATGCGGCGCGTGAAATTCACCAGGATAAAAGCGCCGGAGTTGGTGCCGTCGCGCATCGGGCCGGCGTGGAATTCGGGAGCCGAAATGACCAGAAATTCAGGCTGATGGTTCTGCAGTTCCTGCCAGCTGGGACGCAGGAACAGCTGGCGCGCGAACAGGCTCTGCCAGGCTTGGGCGGTGATGACTCGTATGGGCAGGCGGTACTGCGGGTCGGCGCCGGCAAACAAATCCTGCACGAACAGTTCGCGGTCGCGCAGGTGCTCGATCACCTTGTCGTAGAGCGCATCGAACCTCTCGCGCTCGAAAGGCTGGTTAATGGCGCCCCAGTGCACCCGCTCGGCGGTGAGTTCGTCCTTGACCGTGAATTTGTCTTTGGGGGAGCGCCCGGTTCGTCCGGTATACGCCACCAATGCGCCGTTGCTGGCCAGCCTGGCCTCGCCCCGCCGGATGGCGCTTTCCACCAGCGGCGCGGCGTTTAGGTTGCGATGCACTTTCCCGTGGCGCAACAACTCGGCAAGACTGGGCTGGATGGCGATGGACATGAGTGCGGCTCCTTGCAGGTTTCCAAACCGGATATTGTGCCTTAAACCGCCAGCGGTTCCAAGCTTGCGGCCTCAGGGCAGTAATCGGTTCTCGATTCTGGTCTTGTCGGCGGGCGGCGGGATGTGCTGGCGATCACAATAGCCTGTGATCCAGCAAACCGGCGCCAGGGTTGCTTTTTCAGACCGAAACGCCGCTGCGCGCCTCCTGCAGCACCGCCTCCAGGTGCTGCAGCATTTGTTCCACGGTAAGCGAATGCAATTCGCGGCCCCCATCCTCGCCCGATTCAATCGCGTTTTTCAGATAATGGCCGGCGACCTGTACCGCCAGCGGATCGGTGATGGTGCGGCCGGTGCGCTTCTGATATTCCGCCCAGCCGGGCAGGGGGAGCGCAATCCACACCGGCCGGCCGTTGGCCAGGAACTTGATGTCCACGGCATCGGCATGGCGCGTGGAGATGGCCAGTATCAGCGCCTGGTAGAGGCAGTGCACCTCTTCTTCCGACCAGCGTTCGATGGCGCGAAAATCCTCGTACATGAGAACCTAACAATATATACGAAATACACGAAGTCGGCGGATCGTTGGTCGTCAGTGGTCAGCTCGCGGCCGCCCGTCTTCGGCTTTGGGCAGGCGGCTTTCCGCTGTTCGGCATCAGCTACAAGCTAAAATAGCGGTATGGGGGCGAACATCCCGTCCGCTGGTGCGCGGAACAGAAATGCCAAAATCGAAATTCTCAAATCGGAAAACTTGCACCTTCCCTGGCTGGTGCACGGCTTCAGCACCCGCCTGGGTGGCTGCTCGACCCCCTATGGTGGCTCCTCGCTGAATCTGGGGTTCACGAAGCAGGACACGCGCACTAGCGTGGAGAAGAACCGGAAAAGCTTTCTGCGGGTGCTGGGCGCCAATGGCCGCCCCTGGCAACTGATTACCCAGCGTCAGGTCCATTCCGACCTTATCCATCACGTCACGGCAGCGGATGTTCATCCCACCGGCGATGGCCTGGTCACTGATGCCCCCGGGTTGCTGCTGGCCGTGCAGACGGCTGATTGTCTTCCGGTCCTGCTGGTGGATACGAAACGCCGTGCCGTGGGCGCCTTTCACGCCGGCTGGCGCGGCACTCTGCGCCGCATTGTGGAGAAAGGTGTGGGGGAAATGCGCCGCCACTTCGGCAGCCTGCCGGAACATTTGCGCGCGGCCATCGGACCTGGCATCCACTCCTGCTGTTACCAGGTGGGAGAGGAGGTGCGGGAGAAGTTCCAATCCCAGTTCGCCTATGCCGCGGAGCTGTTTCGCGAAGTGCGCGAATCCAACCCGGTACACGAAAAGTATCCGTTGCTCTTCCTCACTGCCCGCGCGCCAGGGCACGGCCCGGAGGAGACTCTGCTCTACCTCGACCTGGTGGCGGCCAACACCCGGCAGCTGGTGGCCTCCGGCGTGCCCGCAAAAAACATCAGTGCTTCGCCGTTGTGCACGTCCTGCCGCTCCGACCTGCTGTTTTCTTATCGGAAAGAGAAGGGAAATGTGGGCCGCCTCATGGCTGTGATCGGCATCCAGCCTGAGTCACACTGAGGTTTTTTCACCGCCGAGAAATGCGAGCCAGCCGGGCGACTGAGCCTGCCTTGTCACACAAGCACAGAAGAAGGTTCAGATATTTCACACTGAAAGAATCTGTCTCTGCGTACTCGGCGTCTCGGCGGTGAAAAACCTTATTCCAGCCCGCCGCGCGCCAATTGCACCGCCCGCAGCCCCGCCTGAGCTTTATTGAGGCACTCCTGGTATTCCCGTTCCGGATCGGAATCGGCCACAATACCAGCGCCGGCCTGCAGATAAGCCCGCTTTCCTTTCATCACCATGGTGCGGATAGCGATGCAGGAATCGAGATTGCCCGCAAAATCCGCGTACAGCACGGCGCCGCCGTACACTCCCCGGCGCACCGGCTCCAGCTCCTCAATGATCTGCATGGCCCGCACCTTGGGCGCTCCGCTCAGCGTTCCCGCCGGAAAACACGCAGCCAGCGCGTCTACCGCGTCCAACTCGGGGCGCAACTTCCCTTCAATGGCCGACACCAGGTGCATGACGTGCGAGTAGCGCTCCACAAACATCAGCCTGGGCACGGTGACTGAACCATATTCGCTGACTCGCCCAATATCATTGCGCCCCAGGTCCACGAGCATGACGTGTTCCGCGCGTTCCTTTTCGTCTTCGCGCATCTGCTTTTCCAGGCGCTGGTCCTCCGCTTCATCGCGCCCCCGGGGGTGAGTCCCGGCGATAGGCCGGTATTCCAGCCGCCGCCCGGTCACCCGCACCAGCATTTCCGGCGACGAACCCAGAACCTGCAGCACCTCGCCCCGGCTCTGTCCGCGTCCCGGCTGCAACTCGCGCAAGCGTAGGAAATACATGTACGGCGACGGGTTCACCGTGCGCAGGGCGCGGTACAAATCGAAAGCGGTGGCGCCGGGCTCGAACTCCAGCCGTTGCGACAAGACCCCTTGGAACATGTCTCCGGCCGCGATGTATTCCTTCATGCGCTCCACTCCGCGCACGTACGCGGGGCGGCTGGTGCGATGGCGAATCTTCAGGCTGGCGGAAATTCGCCGCTTCGCCTGCGGCTGAATCCGCCGCAGTCCCGTGGCCAGCTTTTTTTCGATCGCGGCGATGTCGCGCACGGCGCGCTCATAAGCGCGGCGCGGGCTCTCGCGGGTCACATCGGCGGCGGCCATGATATGGATCTGGTGGCGCAGGTGATCGAAAGCCAGCAGCCGGTCGAAGAACATCAGCGCGCAGTCGGGGACGTGCAGATCATCTTTGGCGTGTTCGCCGATTTTCTCCAGCTGGCGCACCACATCGTAAGCCAGGTAACCCACGGCGCCGCCGGCGAAGGGCGGCAAATCGGGTACGGAAGCCGCGCGATGCTGGCGCAACAATCGCTGCACCATCTGAAAAATGTTGCCCGTGGAGCGCTCGCTTCGCCCATCGCGCTGCACGACGATCTCGGCCCCTCGCGACTGCACTTGCATGTAAGGACGAGAGCCCAGGAAGGTATAGCGTCCGATCCGTTCTCCGCCTTCCACCGATTCCAGCAGGAAGGCGTCCTGTTCGTTGCCGCCAATGGCCAGAAAAGCGGAAACCGGGGTCAGCAGGTCGGCAGTGATGGATTTCGCTACCGGCACCAGCGTGGCCGCGCGCGCCAGTCTCGCGAACTCCTTGTAGTCGGGACGCACCATGGCTTCTTACAAACGAAACCCTCATTATATGAGGACGGGAATGTCGGGTAGAGCCAGTAAAAGTACCGCGGTCGGTCGGGCCGCTGCGCCGCGCACCTTCTTACACCAATAGCCCGTGCACTATCGGGCATTGACGTATGCACTTAAGGGTTGGAAGATGAGCTAATAGCAAGAACCCGGTGGGAGAGCCATGCTTGTCAGATTCTGGGGAGTGCGGGGGTCTACTCCTACTCCACAGACGGAAAACATGCGTTACGGAGGTAACACCTCGTGCGTCGAGGTGCGGCTCGGAGATGCCCTATACGTCTTCGATTGCGGCACCGGCCTGCGTAACCTGGGCAAGTGGCTCACTGGAAAGACTGGCAAACCCATTTCCGCTCACATCTTTATCTCCCATTTCCACTGGGACCACATCCAGGGGATCCCTTTCTTTAGCCCGCTTTACGACAATTCCGAGAACCGCTTTTTCTTTCATTCTTCCGGCCGTACCCGAAACCTGCAGCGCGTTCTGGAAGAGCAGATGAACGAGCCCTACTTTCCCGTGGACATGGGGCAGATGGCGGCCCACCGTCACTTCCACGATATTGGCGAGGGCCAGATTGCCCTAGAGAACTGCACCTTGCGCACCATGGCGCTGAACCATCCCCAGGGCTGCCTGGGGTTCCGCATGGAGACGCGGGATGGCGTGCTGGTCTATGCCACCGATAACGAGCCGGGACAGCCGGTCTTTGACCGGCAAGTGCGCAAGCTGGCGGAAGGCGCCGATTTATTGATCTATGACGCCCAGTACTTGCCCGAGGAATACGAAGCCCGCCGGCGCGGCTGGGGCCATAGCCACTGGCGCGAGGCCGTGAACGTGGTCATGGAAAGCGGAGCCAAGGAACTGGTGCTCTTCCATCATGATCCCGACCACGATGACGCCTGCATTGACCGCATCGTGCGCGAAGCATCCAACTACTATCCCCGGGTGCGCGCCGCTGCGGAAGGCATGGAAATCGAAATGGGCTCGCCCGTCCGCTCCCATGCCGCTGCCATCCGCAAATAGACGGGCGCCTTTCCTGAAGATCTGCTCTGCTTCCTGCTTGTCGCGCGCGTCCTCGCCCGCGACTCGCCTTTCCTTGCGAAGCGCGAGGCCGCAGGCATGCCCTTGGACCAGCTGATCCAAGGCGTCGAGCAGGATGAGACTTTCTAGCCCGGGATAGGTGCCGGTCCTGGTACCCAGGTCACCCCCGTACCTGAGACTCCGGCTTGCTAGGCCCGCGCCGGGGTCCCTATACTGTGTGTTTCGCCGGAAGCAAAATTTCTGATTACACGCATTCAAAATTCCGGACCATTTCACCGGAGATCCTTATGAAAACCGTCGCTCTGGAACAGGAAATCAATCCCTGGGAAGCGCAAGCCGCACGTTTCGACCTGGCCGCGCAAAAGCTCAAACTCGACGAAGGCCTGTGGAAGGTGCTGCGCTATCCCAACCGCGAAATCATTGTCCACATCCCTGTCTCCATGGACGACGGCCACCTGGAAGTCTTTACCGGCTTTCGCGTGCAGCACTCCATCGCCCGCGGCCCGGCCAAGGGTGGTGTCCGCTATTCCCCCGACGTTACCCTCGACGAAGTGCGCGCCCTGGCCAGCTGGATGACCTGGAAATGCGCCGTGGTGAACATTCCCTTCGGAGGCGCGAAGGGGGGCATCATCTGCGATCCCCACAAGATGTCCATGGGCGAACTGGAGCGCATGACCCGCCGCTACACCGCCGAATTGTTTGAGTTCATCGGACCGGAGAAAGACGTCCCCGCTCCCGACATGAACACCAACGAGCAGATCATGGCCTGGATGATGGACACCTACTCCATGCACATGCGCCAGACCGTCACCGCCGTGGTCACGGGCAAGCCCCTCAACATGGGCGGATCGCGGGGACGGCGCGAGGCCACCGGCCGCGGGCTCATGATCATTTGCGACGAGGCCATGAAAAAGCTGAACATGAACCGCGATCAGACCCGCGTCATCATTCAGGGCTTTGGCAACGTTGGCTCCAATGCCGCTCGCCTCAT
>DATGIY010000112.1:0-2586 GCA_035295475.1 Terriglobales bacterium | reverse complement strand
TTGGGCTGGTTTGCGGAGGCGGCTGTTTTGATGGCAGGCGGCTTCTGGAGAAAGTCGGCCATGGTGCGCTGGCTGGCGCTGGCCTTGATTGCGGCGGCCACCGCGAAGGTGTTCGCCTATGACATCTGGAGCCTGAGCCGGGGATATCGCATCGTCAGCTTTGTGTTGCTCGGGGTGCTGCTACTGGCCGTGTCCTTCGCCTATCAGCGAGATTGGCTGAAACTCTCGCGCCCGGGACTGCCTCCACGGAAGCGTTCGGTAGAGATGTAACTCATTGCGGGGCGTTCTAAGGTGCCGATTCGTTCCGAAATGGAAATAGGGCGTCAATTCGTGAGAGGGGTAACGTCGCGCGCGGTCTTACCGCATGGATTGTTCCACTTCATCGAGCCATCCGGGGCGCTTGAGGACTTCGCGCGGCTTGGGCCCGTCGGCGGCGCCCACGATGCCGTCTTTTTCCATCAGGTCTATGAGGTGCGCGGCGCGGCCATAGCCGATCCGCAGACGGCGCTGCAGCAGGGAAGTGGAAGCCTTGCCGAACTCGATGACCAGGCGCACGGCATCTTCGAACAGGGGATCGTTTTCGTCGCCTTCTTCGCCCCCACCGCCGCCACCGCTCGCGCCACCTTCCTCCTTGGGAGCCTCCAGAAAGTTCTGCTGGTACTCGGCGGTGCCCTGGGACCGCCAGAACTCCACCGCGGCGGCAATTTCTTTTTCCGTAACAAAAGGCGCGTGCAGCCGCTGCACCCGCGCCGAGCCGGAAGGCAGGTAGAGCATATCGCCGCGTCCAAGCAGCGATTCAGCGCCGTTGGCGTCGAGAATGGTGCGCGAATCTACTTTGGTGGCCACGCGGAAGGAAATGCGGGCCGGGAAATTCGCCTTGATGAGGCCGGTGATGACGTCCACCGAGGGCCGCTGCGTCGCCAGGATCAGGTGGATGCCGACCGCGCGCGCCATCTGCGCCAGCCGCGTGATGGATTCCTCGACGTTGCCGGAATCGAGCATCATCAGGTCGGCTAACTCGTCGATGATGATGACCAGGTAGGGCAGGGGCCGCTCCTGCTCCTCCCCGGAGTTCTCGAACAGCGTGGGCATCTCCTCTTCAAAGAGCTGGTTGTACTGGTCAATGTTGCGCACGCCTTTTTCCGCCAGCAGCTTGAGGCGGCGCTCCATTTCGCGCACCGCGTTACGCAGCGCGTTGGCCGCCAGCTTGGGCTCGGTGATGATCGGCGTGTAGAGGTGGGGAACGCCCTCGTAAACCCCCAATTCCAGCCGCTTCGGGTCCACCAGAATAAAGCGCACCTGCTCAGGCGTGGCTTTGTAGAGCATGGACATGATCATCGCGTTAATGGCCACACTCTTGCCGGCGCCGGTGGAGCCGGCGATCAGCAGGTGAGGCATGCCGGCCAGATTGGCCACCTCGATGTGCCCGTTAATGTCTTTGCCCAGAGCCAGCGTGAGCTTGGATTTTTGGCTGGCGTATTCCTGCGACTCAATCACCTCGCGCAGCCAGATGGTTTCGCGTTCCCGGTTGGGCACCTGGAGGCCGACGGTCGATTTCCCCGCCATGCGCTCGATCAGAATGCTCTCGGCGCGCAGCGCGAGACAGAGATCGTCTGTCAGGCTGGTGATGCGGCTGTACTTGATGCCCGCCTCGGGCTTGTATTCGAAAGTAGTGACCACGGGGCCGGGATTGATCTGCGTGACTTGGCCGTGGACTTCGAATTCGGCATATTTTTGCGTAATGACCTGCGCCAGGGAGCGCAGTTCTTCCTGATCGACTCGGTGCTGCTCATCCGGCCGGTGCAGCAGGCTGCTGGAGGGGAGCTTATAGCCGCCGGCGACCTTGGGCAGAGTCGTCTTCTGCTTGGCGCCGCTGTCGGCGCGCTCGGCCACTTCCGGTTCCGGCGCCGGTTCGGGTGCGGGTGGTTCGGTGCCCAGCACCTTAGCGGCTTCGCGGGAGAGCGCCTCCATGCGCTCCTGGTCCACCTTCTCGATGCCGCTCTTGGCCAGCACGGGGGATTGCCTGGCGGGTACCAGCTGCGTGGTCACGACCGGCTTGGCCGAACGGCGCTTATCCAATTCCTTCTGCAGGCGCTCTTTCTCCCGGGTAACACGCCAATCCTTCCAGCGCTCCATCAGGGCGATAATGAAGCCGCAGTGTGCCGCCGCCCAGGCTCGGGCGGTGCTGAAGGAAAAGGCGGTGGAGAAATAAAGCGCCACGGCAATGATGCTGGCGCAAACAATGTAAGCACCCATCAGGTTCAAGTAATGGATGAGGAAATCGCCGACGATGCGTCCTAGCAAACCCTCAATGGGAATTACATGACGCCAGCGCAGGTGGCCGGGCAGGAGCGCCAGCAGGGCAGGTACGAAAATCTGCAGCCAGATAGCGCCCAGGGACTTGGCCACCGGCGAAGCCGTCTTGCGGGAACGAAACCAGCGGGCTCCCAGCAACGCGAGCAGGAATGGTCCCAGAAAAACGCCAATTCCGAAAACCTGCAGCAGAAGATCGGAAACCATCGCCCCTACGACTCCCACCCAGTTACGGGCAGCGTGAGCGCTGGTGAGCGCGGAGGCGCTGTTGAG
>DATGIY010000111.1:0-3315 GCA_035295475.1 Terriglobales bacterium | reverse complement strand
CTGCCGCGTTGTGGCTGGCCAACTGGCTCTTTGCCGGCGATCAGATTCACTTCGTGCAGTTGCGGATGCATGCGGCACGCGCCCAGAGCACGGGGGAGAGGGTGCGTCGCGGCCGGATCTTTCTGATGGGGCAAGGAGCATTAGCCGCGGCGCTTATCGCGAGCGCAAAACTGGGATTCCTCCCTTGGCTGGCACTGTTGGCCTTCGTTCCCGTAATTCTCCGCGGAATGGCGTGGTTCGCGCGCTCCCCACAACCTCTCGCCGTCCGCCGTCTGGGGTGGAGCGAACTGGCGCAATGCCTGCTATTTGGCGCGTTGCTGGTGGCCGCATTCGCGCTTTAGGTCCCTCTCAAAACACTTCCATCAGCTCGTAAATGAAAGCCGAAGGTGGGGTTCACCTGTGACCTAAGTCATCGCTCGTTACCTCTCCTGCCCAATACGCTCGAACGAAGCGAGGACCGGTTATATGGCTGACATCAGCAAGGAAACCAGCGTGGCGGAGGTGGTACGGCAGTGCCCGGAAGCGCGTCGTATTTTCGACGAGCATGGGCTGCGGGGCTGTGGTGGCGCCCACGGGCCGGCGGAGTCACTGGAATTTTTCGCCTCCGTGCACCACGTAGATGTGGACCAACTGGTGCGTGAACTGAACGAAGAACTGCGCAAACCGCGCCGCCCGTACGTGTATCAGGAAACGCTGGCCGATTTCATCTATCGCCGGTTCTTCAAAGCGGGCATTGCGATCGTGCTGACGCTGGGCGGGTTATGGGGCGCGATCAACCTGGCACAGATAGCGCTGGGCAAGAACTTTCTGCAGCTGCATCTGCTGCCCGCCATCCACGCCCACGCTCACGCCATGATCTTCGGTTGGGTGGGGCTGTTCGTGATGGGGTTCGCCTACCAGTCGTTTCCGCGTTTCAAAAACACGACCTTGTGGCGCCCCGATCTGGCTAATGCCAGCTTTTACCTGATGCTGGCGGGAATCGCGGCCCGCATGGCAGCGGAACTTTTGCAGCCGCGTGGCGTCGCCCTGTTTTTGGGCAGCTTTGCGGCCGTGGTCGAACTGGGCGCCATCAGTCTTTTCCTCCTGATTATCTACCGCACGGCACGGCAATCGGTGGAGCCGCACAATCCCTATGAAAAATTCCTGCTGGCCTCCTTTGCCTGGTTTTTTGCGCAGGCCATTGTCAGCGACGTGTTTTTCTTCGCCAAAGCGACGGCCGCCACGCAAAGTGAGCTGATCAAGCGGATTGCCTTGATTGACGGGCCCCTGCGCGACATCCAGGTGCTGGGTTTTGCCGCTCTGGTTATTGCCGGGGTAAGCCAGCGTTTTGTGCCGCGGGTTTATGGCCTGGCGCCGCCGAAGCGCGACCGGCTGAGCCTGGTTTTCGCGCTGATGAACCTATCCCTCGTGCTGGATATTTTCAGCTATGTTGCGGTTTTGACGACGCGCAACTGGCATTTCGCCATCGGGCTGGAACTGGCTTATCTCATGATGCCTTTGTGGGCGGCACTGCTGGCCCGCCAACTGGGCGTGTTTGGCCGTCCGGGCAATCCCGATCGCAGTTTCAAATTCATCCGGGCGGCCTACATCTGGCTCCTGTTGGCTACCGCGATGATGCCGTTCTTCCCCCTCTATGGCGCGCTGACACATCAGGTATTCGCGCATTCCTACATGGGGGCACAGCGGCATGCCATCACCGTAGGGTTCATCAGCCTGATGATCCTGGGCGTCTCCGCTCGCGTCGTGCCGATTTTGGCAGGAGTAGACGCCAGGAAACTTGACCAACTCTGGGGAGTATTTCTGCTGATCAATCTGGGCTGCGCCGGCAGGGTCGGCCTGCAGATCCTGACCGATTTCGCGCCCTCCATGGCTTACCCCCTGATCGGGCTAACCGGATTCATAGAAGTGCTGGCGCTGGCCTGGTGGGGGGTCGGGCTGTGGCGGATCATGAATCTCGCGCAAACGCGACGTCCGCAGATGCTCACCTCACCCTTGGTGATGCCGGCGGCGCGCTGACCGCCGAGTCCGCATCGCAGCGCCAGACCTCGCGAGCAACGCCTGTACTGCTGTAGTATTTGCTTCGGAGATGGGTAGAATAGCGGCATGGCAGAACCGCGCCGCGTTGACCACTCACAAACCCTGCGCAAGGTGCCTGTTTTCTCCGGGCTGGAAGAACAGGAACTGCAGTTCCTGGCGCACCGCGCCGTGCCCCGCCACTACTCCGCCGGAGAAATCATTTTCAACGAAGGCGATGCCTGCAGCGGCCTCTACGTCATCGAATCCGGGAACGTCCGTATTTTCAAAAGCTCGGTGGCCGGACGCGAACAGGTGCTGGCGATTGAGGGAGCGGGCAGTTCGATCGCGGAACTGCCGGTTTTCGATGGCGGCAACTATCCGGCTTCGGCATCCGCCGTAAGCAACACAATGATGCTGTTCGTGAGCAAGCAGGATTTTCAGGCACTCTGCCTGGAACACCCGCGGGTGGCATTGAAGGTGCTGCGAGTGGTGGGGGCGCGATTGCGGCGGCTGGTGGGAATTATCGAGGAGCTTTCATTTACTACCGTTCATCAGCGCCTGAGCGCATTTCTTTGCCGGCTGGCAGCTAGCGGCAAGCCGACGGCGGCAGGAGTCGAGATCACGTTGCCAGCGAGCAACCAGGAACTGGCGGCACAAATCGGGACCGTGCGCGAGTTGGTATCGCGCAATCTCAGCCGGCTGCAGGCTCAGGGCTTTATCCAGATGGATGGACGACAAGTGGTGATTTCTAATTTGCCGGCTCTGCAGGCTGAGGCGGAGAAGTCACAATGACCGCGAAGTGGCAGGCAGCACGAGCCGACCGGCGAGCCCTCCATCTGAATCCGCGGCAGTAACTATTGCGTCAGGCGCAGGAGAATGCTCGAAGCGATGGTCTGGAACACTTGGTCTAATTCCGAACTGCACAGCGATGAGGGGCAGTCCGGAGCAAATACGGCCATGCCAACGGGTTGATTGGGATTGAATGTGGGGCTGTTAGGGTCGTTGGCGACCTGGTAAAGGAAGCTCTGGTTGATCTTGTCGCCCAAGCCGATGGAATAAACGACCGTGGGCACGGTTTCCGCCCGCATGGCATTTGCCACCTGGACCGTGCGGTACATGGCTTCATTGCTGACGTTGGTTTCTCCGGTGGGATAGGCGGGGGTCAGCGAGAGCATGGTTCCTGTCTGCTGGGACGGAAATTGAGTGGCGCCGCAACTGGTGGAGTTGCCGGTACTGGGGTCGAGGAAGGAAACGCCGCTGCACCAGCCCACCTGGGCTTCGACAGGGGAACATCCGCCA
>DATGIY010000110.1:0-5881 GCA_035295475.1 Terriglobales bacterium | reverse complement strand
CCCTCCTCGGCCGCGACTTCACGCGCCAACTATTTCAATATCGCGCTCAACCAGCAGTACACGTTCAGTCCGACGTGGCTGGGTTCGTTGACGCTGGGGGCCAGTGGCCTGCACCACACGGAGACGCGCAACCAGGATCTGGGATTTGCCCTGGCTTTTCCTTTCAGCTCCACCTATCGCACGATTTCCGGATTTGAAACGTTTGGCGACAATCAGTTTGTCACCCCGATTACCGCTTTTCCGGTATTGCGCAACCAGGAGAAGTACCAGTTCCGCTACGACTTGAGCCATACATCGGGCCGGCATGCGCCCCGGGTAGGAATCAGTGTGATCCATGAGCCGGTGTTGAGCGGGGCGCTCTCGGGAACGGCGGAGACCCTGATCACTTATCCCAGCAATCCCAGTTTCTACGCCCAGAATCCTTCGCAGTTTTACTTCAGTTCCGGTTGTGCGGCACCGCCCGCGGACACTTCAGGAATTACCTGCACATTCACGCCCGCTGCCAACGGAAGTTTCTCGCAAAACGTGCAGCGGCTGGGCATCTATGCGGAGGATTCCTGGCGTGTGACGCCGCACCTGACCGTCAACTACGGTCTGCGCTACGACACGACGTTTGGACTCTTCGTGGCGTCGGGACGGACGCAATTGCAAAACCCCGGGCTGATGACGTTGCGGGCGTTGGATATTCCCCTGGCCAGCGGCGCACCGCACGACTATAGGAGCGCACTCGCGCCGCGGCTGGGCATCGCGTACGTGCTGGGAGAGAGGGCTGACACCGTGGTTCGCGCGGGCGTGGGAATGTTCTACGACGACTTGGCACAAAATGGCTGGGTGAACGCGTTCGAGGCGGTGAACACCCCTCCACTCACCTGTGTTCGTTCTGGCGATCCCGGCTGCCTGCCGGGAGCCGAAGCCGGCGGCGCCGCGGCGATTATCGATCCCAACTATCACACGCCTTACGCTCTGCACACCACGGCCGGAATCGAGCATGCTTTCAGCAGTGACTGGACGCTCAGTGCCGATTACACCCACGAAACGGGCATGCACGGTTATCGGCTCTACCAGTACCAGGCCGGATACACGGTTTTCTCGCCGCTATTTGCGCAAAATGTGGATGCGCAGCGGGCCAACGTTCCCGACGTGGCGCTGTTCCGCAGCGATAATCGCTCCACCTATGATGCCCTGATGCTTCACCTGCAGGGCAACGTGGCGCGCCATTTCAGCCTGATCGCGAATTACACGCTGGCCAGCGCCAAGACCTGGGGCTGTGTGCTGGGTGAGTTGTTCGATTATGTGAACGGAGTCTGCAACCCGCTCAATGCCTTTGCCCAGGGCGATTACGGGCCGTCCGGGGAAGACGCGCGTCACCGCTTCGTGCTGGCGGGAACATTTCATGCTCCCGGGGGCCTGGAACTGACCACTCTTTCCCAGGCGGAGAGCGCCCGTCCTTTCACCATGACCACCCCGGTAGACGTCAACGGCGTGGGAGACAGCATGAACGATCGGACCGTGATCAACGGCGTGCAGACCGGGCTCGACCAGTTGCGGGGAACGCCCTACATTCAGGTGGACTTGCGGGTGAGTCGGCCCGTGGTTCGCGAACGCTGGTCAGCGATACCGTTCGTTGAGTTCTTTAACCTGTTCAATCGCAATAACCCGGGCGCCAATTTCGTTACTAGTCTTGCCGCCCTGCCGACACCGGTGAACAACCTGGCCAACGCCACCGCATTCTGCCTGAATGCGACCTGCACTCAGACCCAGCCCATCACCAGCCTGAATCAGCTGCGCGTGCCCGCCGGAGCCCTGGGCGACTTTTTTGGGCCGGGAACGACAGTGGGTATTCCTTTCGCGGCGCAATTGGGGATCCGCGTCGAGTTCTAACGATCTGACGTTCAGCCGCTCCGCCTGCAACAGTGGTCTTTACTGTTGCGGCGGATTCTGTTGCTGGGCTTTGGGGGGTTGCGGTTTATTTTGACCCGAAGGCGTGGGGCCCTTGTCGGCGTTGGGTGGCTGCTGGTTGTCGGGCAGAGGCATCATGAGGCCGCCCTGCGATTGAGCACCTTGCGGCTGCGGTGCCGCTGTTGGCGACGAACCCTGCCGGGGCGAAGCTTGCGGCTGATTTGGATTCTGTTGCTTGGGGGCAGGGGAGTTCTGCACCGGTGGCGCAGCGCCTTTATCGGCGTTGGGGGGCTGCTGATTGTCGGGCAGAGGCATCATGAGTCCACCCTGCGGCTGCGCGCTCGGGGGTGGCTGCTGAGAAGGAGGCGGACCGTTCACGTTAGGGGTGGCGCCGTGATACGCGTCCGACGGTTGCTGGCTTTCCGGCAACGGCATCAGCAGCTGATTCTGCGGCAAAGGCGCCGTCTGCGGCCGGGTGGTGGCCGGAGGCGGCGGTGCCGGGGGCCTTACAGGCTCGATAACCGGTGTATTGTCGCGATGCATCAGGCGAACGGGCCCGCCTTCGCGCCGCTTTGCCACGAGCGCCGTCTCGATTCTCTGCTGTACGGCGGAATCGCTCCCGTTGGCGACGATCTTCAGCGGCCGGCCCTGCGCGTCGGCCCGGGTAGCCACATCCACGCGGCGATTGGCGGCCTGGGCCTCCTGCGCTTTGGCGTAGTAGAAGTCGGCGGTTTCGCGGTCGCCATCCAGTTCCGCGACGTATCCGAGATTGTTCAACGTGAAGGCATTGTTGGGATCCAGCTTGTAGGCTTCCTGGAAATCCTGGCGCGCGGTTTTCGGATCGTTGCGATTAATGGCCGAGACGCCGCGCAGATTCAGGCGGGCGACCTGCGCGGGTACGGTTTCTTCCTTGGCCATCAGGACGCGCAGAGCCTTGGCGTTGCGAGCGGCAATCTGGCTGATGGGCTTGCCGCGCCAGTCGCGGTCAAGGGTGACCACGATGGGCTGGCGCGAGTGTTGCTGCGCCGACCGCGTATAGAAACCCAGGGCCTGATCGTATTCCCCTTCTTTCTCGCGCGCGAATCCCAGGTTGTTCAGGGTGAAAGGATTGTTAGGATCGAGGGCGAGGGCTTTCTGCAGGGTCAGGTCAGCTTCCGGCGCGCGGTCCTTGGTGAGGAGGTCAATGGCCTGAACGTTGAAACGATTGATCTGTAACTGACGATCATCGGCATTGCCCGCCACCTTGGAAACCGGTGTCCCGCGGACAGCGTCCACGTTGCTCAAGTCCACCGCCGCATCGGAGCGATTTTTCGCGGCCAGGGAATAGAAACGCTCGGCGCGATCGACCTCGCCCTCGAGTTCCGATATGTAGCCCAGGTTGTTCAGGGTGAAGGGGTCGTTAGGGTCGATGAGGTAAGCGTCGTAAAAGAGCTTCTTGGCCTTCTCGTAGTCATGGTGGCGGATGGCTTTCACGCCCTCGCGGTTGAGCTTCTGGACGGGGGTAGCCTTGCTGCGTTTGGGCAAGGTAATGCGCAGCTGGGCGGCGGCGAAGCCGGCCAGCAGCAGGCTGGCGGCAACGCACAGGAGCAACCGGCAGGCGGATTTGCGAAACATCGGACCTCCGCGGGCATAAGGCGGCTATTGGCGGACAGGGCAGCCGCTCACCTCTGTCTGATTGGGTTTTGCCCCTCCAGTGTTGCCAAGCCATGCGAGCCCAATTGTGAATACCTTGCCCACCTGCGCGCGCTGGCCGGCATCCAACCTGTCCGGGTGCTCACGTTGAGGTGTTTACCTATGCGTAGTAGTTGGTTTGCATTCCTGTTTGCAGCTATGGCGTTACTCATGGGCCAGGCCAATGGCCAGCAGAAAGCAGCGAATCCGGCAGCTCCGGGAAGCGCTCAGGTTTCGAATAACTATGATCCGCTGCTGGACTTGCCACCGCTGCCCAAGAGCCAGACCACACTGGTGGGAGGCACGGTCCACAGCATTGACCAGATTCGGGACCGGCTAACCGTGCAGGTTTTTGGCGGGTCCAGCATGAAACTGGCATTTGATGAGCGCACCCACATTTATCGTGACGGCATGCCGGCCACGCAAATGGCGATTCACAAAGGTGACCGAGTGTATGTGGATACGATGCTGGATGGAACCAAGGTATTTGCCAGAAACATTCGCGTGGTGACGGCGGCGGAAGCCGCGGACGCTCGCGGGCAGATTCTGAGCAACGACGCAGGTCATGGCAGAATTACCGTGCAGGACGAGCTCTCAGCCAAGCCGGTTACTTTCCGAGTGACACCGGCCACCGTGGTCAACAATGGCAGCGGCAAGAGTTCCGTGGCGGAACTGCAGCCGGGCTCGCTGGTAGCGGTGAAATTTTCTCCTGACCGCCGCGACCGGGATGTGGCGCAGGAAATCTCCGTGATCGCCGCGCTGGGGTCGGAGTTTACTTTTTACGGAAGAATCACCTACCTGAACCTGTCCACGCGCACGTTGGCGGTCGCGAATCAAAGCGACAAGAAAACCTACGACATCCGATTTACCCCTGCGTCAGTGGACGTGAATTCCTTGCAGCAGGGAGCACAGGTGCTGGTCAAGGCAAAATTTAACGGCACAGGCTACACCGCCAGCAACATCCAGTTCATGAAGAAGAAGGCAGAGTAGAGAAGGAAGCGCTGCTCTTGGAGGATCACCCAGGGGAAGCTTTTTGCTCAGGAGTGCTGGGGTTTCTTGAGGAGAATCCCGGCAATAAAAGCCACCGCCGCTCCCAGAAGCCACTCCAGGCGCCACACCTGCACGGCTTGCCAGTCGAGCGTAGTAGCGACCGTATACACAATACCGGTGAAGGCAGCCGCCAGGACGCAGACAATGCCGGCAACAAAGGCAAGCAGCGAAGCGGTGCCCAAGCCCAGGGCACGCTTTATGTCGAGAAACACGTGAATGAGAGGCTCGAAATAGCGGCGAACGGCGCCGGAGGCTACGGGGTGCGCGCCACGTGTTTCGCCGCAGGCATGGCAATAGCGTGCGCCCATGACAAATTCGCTGCCACAGCGGTCGCAGACCTCCACCATGCGCGCTTCCTGAGTTTGCGCCGGGGCTAGAGGGGGTTGCCAGAACTCCTGCCCGGGGTTATGAACCACGCCTGCCATATGGAAGACTCCCACGTTACCTGTTTGTTCGCACGATAATGACCAAATCGGGGGCAAACAAGTACCTTTATTTGTACAAGTTGCAGGCAGGTTTCAAGGCAAGTTGCGGGTCCTAAGGAGCAAGAATTACCCGCACCGGGAAAGAATGGCTCAAAACCGGAACTTACTACCTGCGTGCCGGGAGAGGAAGCACCCAGCCAGGGTGGGTTCGGTTAAACTGACAGAGAACTCCCCGTGACGCAATCAAAACGCACCGTTCGCAGGGTCCTGGGTCTGGGATTGCTGTGCTTGGCGTGTGCCTGTGGGGCAATTACCGATGCCTCAGGGCAGCAGGGGGGAGTTGCCAGCAGTCCGATCGCCGGGCCACCGGCTGAGGACAGCCTGGCGCGGACCGGATTCGACCGCTTTTATAACCTGGATTACGAACGCGCCATTCGGGATTTCGAAAGCGATCTGAAGGCGCATCCTGACGACCCCTTCGCGGTTAACCACCTGCTTACGGCACGTTTGTTCCACGAACTGTATGTAATGGGGGTGTTGGACACAGCCTATTACTCCAATAACAGCTTCCTCAGCCAGCCACACCGCAAGCCAGACCCGAAAGAGCAGGCCCAGATCAAGGAACTGATCAATACCGGACTCAAGCTGGAGGACGACCGTCTCTCGCACGACAGCAAGGACGTGAACACGCTCTATGCCCGGGGGGTGACTCGCGGCCTGCGTGCCACCTACACGGCGCTGGTGGAGCGCTCCTGGTTTGCGGCCCTGCGCAGCGCGCTGGGAGCCAGGCGAGACCATCAGCGAGTCCTGGAGCTTGATTCCGGCTACACCGACGC
>DATGIY010000109.1:0-6247 GCA_035295475.1 Terriglobales bacterium | reverse complement strand
CCGATCTAACAGCCGGACAATCTCCCGCCATGAATGGTTTCCTGGTCAGCTACCAGCGGGTGGAGAAGCAGCGCCCGGAACAGATCATGCAGTGCTACTCGCCCGAGCAGCTGCCGGTTTTCAGCCAGTTGGCGCGCAGCTTCGCTATCTGTGATGCCTGGTACGCCGCCTGTCCGTGTCAGACGTTTCCCAATCGTGCCTTCGTGCACGCGGGCACTTCTTGTGGGCAAATCAATAATTCGCCCTACGACCCTTTCAACTACGACGTGCGCACCATCTATAACGTGCTTTCCGAGATGAAGGTGGACTGGGTTGTCTACAACGACAGCATCCTTGAATCCGCCACCCGCCTGCAGTTCCCTCAGCTTTGGGACCTGCTGCTGGAATCGCACTTCCGAGGCTTTGATGACTTTCAGCAGGACGCTCGCCAGGGCAAGTTGCCGCGCTATTCTTTCGTCGAGCCCAGCTTCCTGATCAATCCCAACGACGAGCATCCACCCCACGACATGCTGCTGGGCGAGCGCTTTCTATGGCAGGTCTGGAACGCGGTGGTTAGCGGCGCGGACTGGAACTCGACGCTGCTGATCATCACTTATGACGAGCATGGCGGCTGCTGCGATCATCAGCCTCCGCCCTGGGGCGCTACGCCACCCGACGGCCGCTCCGCGGAGAATGGTTTCGCTTTTGACCGCTATGGGGTGCGCGTCCCCGCCGTGGTGGTTTCACCGTGGATCGAGGAAGGAACAGTCTTTCGCTCCCCCACCCAGCGTCCCTACGATCACACCTCTATCTTGGCCACCCTGCGCGACTGGCTGCGGATCCCGCCCGATCGAATGCTTACCAGTGCGCGCGTCGCCAACGCGCCTACCCTGGATCAGGTGTTGACACGATCCCAGGCGCGCAACGAAGTCCCTGCCATCCCTTATCCCGCCGGGAATCCTGTGAAGCATCCCCTCACCCTGCCTCCCAACCATTTCCAGCGCGGGCTGGCGGTAGCCGCGGCCCATCGTTACGGCGTACGCGGCGCTTTGAAAACCGTCGAGAACCTAGCTACCCGCCAGCACCTTGCCGATTTCTTCGCCCAGCACAGAAAGAGTCGATAAGAGCAAATTCTTGTTGTGCCGTGGGCGCCCCCGCCGCGTCTCCTTTCCGCATCCCCGCGCGATTCTGAGGTGCTTACGCCGTGGCATTTCGCCAGCAACGCAGAACATCCCGCGCCGAAACTGAGCGTGAGCCCCCTGCGCCGCGCCTTCCCTTCTCCTGTTGACATCCTAATGGAAATGTCCTATATTCCATTTGTTTATCAACAGGAGGCGAGGTTTTGGCGGAGGTTCTGCAGGGCACGCTGGATCTGATGGTGTTGAAGACTTTGGAGTCCATGGGTCCGCTGCACGGCTATGCCATTGCCCGCCGCATCGAGCAGGTTTCCGGTGAGCTCCTTCACCTTAACCAGGGCACTCTCTATCCCGCCCTGCTGCGTCTGCAGCAAAAGGGCTGGATTAGCGGCAAATGGGGAACGTCAGAAAATAATCGCCGGGCCCGCTTTTACGGGATCACCCGCGCCGGGCGCAAGCAACTGGCCGCGGAGGCAGCGGATTGGGAAAGAACGGTGGCCATTATCGGCCGCCTGCTCCAGACCTCGCAGGGTGCCTGAACTCAGAGGTGACGCATGTCGCAGATTCGGGTCTGGCTGGCACGGCTCCTGGCCACCTTCCGCCCCGGCCGTCTGGAAGGCGAATTGCAGGCCGAACTCGACGACCACCTCCAACTCCTCATCGAAGAAAACCTGCGGCGCGGCCTGGACTCGGAAGAAGCGCGCTATGCTGCCCTGCGCTCGCTCGGTGGCATCCAGCAGGCCAAGGAGGCTTTTCGTGATCAGGCCGGCTTTTCCTGGCTGCGCAGCCTCGGCCAAGACTTGCGTTACGCCGCGCGCTTGCTGCATCGCAATCCCGGCTTCACCCTCGTAGCCGTGCTTTCTCTGGCCCTGGGAATTGGCGCCAACACCGCCGTGTTCAGCATTCTGAACTATGCGATCCTGCGGCCCCTGCCGGTGTCTCACCCCGAACAACTGGTGACCATTGCTCATGGCAGCAAAACCGGCAGCCCGGACCAGTACGACGCCAACATCTCCTATCCCCAGTACGTGGACATCCGCGATCACAGTCCCGTGTTCAGTGGTATTACCGCTTTCTGGGCGGCCGCCGTCCTCTACGGCCGGGGCGCTCACAGCCAGTCGGTTCCCGACTACGAGGTTTCTCCCGATTACTTTAATGTCGTCGGCATCAAGCCTTTCCTGGGCCGCTTTTTCTCGGAAGATGACGCGCGGGGTTTGGACAGCGACCCGGTCGTGGTACTGAGCTACAACTTTTGGAAATCAGTGCTGGGCAGCGACCCTCATATTGTCGGCCAGGTCATTCCCCTCAGCGGTCATCCTTTCACCGTGGTTGGCGTGGCGCCCAAAGGGTTTATCGGCACCGAACGCATTCTGGGTGTAGATCTGTGGGTTCCGGTCACCGATCACGGATTACTCAATCCCGGCTCGAAAACAGGAGAGTGGCTCGGCAGCGCGCGCAATCGCAGTTTCTGGAACGTTGCCCGGCTCGAACCCGGTGTTATCCCCGCTGCGGCTGGCGCCTGGATCGAGACCTGGAGGTCCAATCTTGCCAGCCACGATCCTAGCTATCGCAACCTTCGCTACAATGTGGCGCCTCCGGGGCTGCTCAGCCCGGCATTCCGCTCGGCCATAAAGACCTTCACCCTCATGCTGCTGGGCGTGGTCAGCCTGGTTCTGCTGCTGGCGTGCGCGAACATCGCCAACCTGCTGCTGGCCCGTGGCGTGGAACGTCGTCGCGAGTTGGCCATTCGTTTGGCTATCGGCGGAAGCCGCGCCCGCCTTTTGCAGCAGCTGCTTACTCACAGTCTGCTGCTTTCTTTCCTGGGCGGAGGCGCCGGTCTGCTGCTGGCCATCTGGCTTGATCACCTTCTCCTCTTGCTGCGCCCCCTGATCGATTTGCCGCTGGTTTTTGATTTGAGCCTGGACTGGCGCACCCTGAGTTTTGCCATTTTGGTTTCCCTGGCAACCGCGGTTCTGTGTGGCTTGATTCCGGCTCTTCAGGCAGCCCACGCCGCTCCCGCCCCCGCGCTGAAATCAGCCGCATCTCTGGACGAGCCCCGCCGCTATCTGCTTAAGCATTCCCTGATCGCCGCACAAGCTGCCCTCTCTCTGCTGGCCCTGGTGGCCGCCGTTCTCCTGGTACGTTCTCTGTGGCAGGTGCAGGCCGCCGGACCCGGCTTTGATGCCGGTCATGTCCTAGCCGCCACTTTTGACCTGGGTCAGCAGGGCTATGACCAAAAACGCGGGAATGAGTTTTATGCTGCCCTGGTGCGCAAAGCCGCTCGTCTGCCGGGAATGAAAGCAGCCAGTCTCGCCGGCTACATCCCGCTCAGCAACTCCGATGAGAGCGATGCGGAAGTGCAAAACCCGCGCCGATCGAAGCCCCTAGTCAGCATCGTGGCCCCGATCGCACCCGGTTATTTCCAGACGATGGGCATTCCCCTGTTGGCCGGACGCGACTTCGATTCTTCCGATCAAGAGAATTCCACCCCGGTGATTATCGTCAATCGCTTTTTGGCGCATGAACTGTGGCCGGAGCAAGATCCGATCGGCCAGGTTGCCTATCTCGACGGCGACCCGCGCCACGGCTGTCGCGTGGTGGGCGTAGCGGCTGACAGCAAATACGAAACCCTGGGCGAGGCTGCGACCGGCTTTGTGTATCGTCCCGCCACGCAGTACTACTGGCCCCACATGAACCTGCTTCTGCGTACCGGGGGGCCGCCGCTCGCCTATTCCGAAACTGTCCGCGAACTGGTAGCGCAACTCGATCCCAACCTGGCTATCAGCGGAATTCGCGCCCTGGATGATTTTGTGAACGTGGCCCTGCTGCCGGCGCGGCTAGCGGCCATCCTGCTGGGCACCCTGGGGTTGATGGCTTTGGCTCTGGCGGCCATTGGAATTTACGGTGTGGTCTCCTATGCGGTAAACCAGCGCACCCGCGAAATCGGCATTCGCATGGCTCTGGGAGCGCAAGCTGGGAAGGTTTTGACCATGGTTGTTCGTCAGGGGATCGCGCCTGCGCTGCTTGGTCTGGGCATCGGCTTTGCTGCCGCTATGGCTGCGGCCGGCCTTCTTGGCGCCCTTTTGTATGGCATTCAGCCGCGCGATCCTGTAACCTTCGCCATCTCAGCGTCGCTGTTATTGCTCGTCGCCCTGTTTGCCGCCTATATCCCCGCCCGCCGCGCCGCCCGCGTGGATCCCGCCTCCGCCCTGCGCTGGGAGTGAAACAGTACTGCGCTGAGTCGTTGCATCGCTCGCGCGCGCCCCACCCGCGACTTCTCTGCCGAAGACAGGCGTAACGCGCAGGGGCTTAGGTCCTAAGAGCCTGACCTGAGCTTTATGGAAGGCCGTTTCACGCGCAGGAAAAACGCACCCTTGGGCTGAGTGCTGACGGCTGATTGCTGAGTGCTGCAGCTGCTGCAAGCAAAAAGGGAGGCAAACTTCGCCTCCCTTTTTTTCACTGCTGGAATTGCGTCAGTACAACCGGAAATTCACTTCCACGTTGATCTGCACGGCTACCGGCTGGCCATCTTTCATGGCGGGCTCGAACTTCCACTGCCGGACCGCCTCGATGGCTTTCTGATCCAGACCCATGCCCAACGAGCGCGCCACCTTGATGTCGCGCGGGTGGCCATCGGGACCCACGATCAGCCACAGTACGCAGGTGCCCTGGTACTTGGCCTTGCGAGCTTCTTCGGAATACTCAGGATCGGGCGTATATACCGCGCGCGGAGCGGAAACACCGCCGCCCACGCGGAACACGCCGCCTCCGATCCCGCCGCCTCTGCCAGGACCGACTCCCGGGCCCGTGCCCGAACCTACGCCGCCCCCGGAACCCGATCCAATACCGCCCCCGGAGCCGGTGCCATTCGAAGGAGGCCCGGCAGGAATCACCGCCTTGGGATCGCCGAAGTTGGGCAGGTTATTGGCCGCCAGATGGACCTGCGGCGGAACCACGACCGTGGGTTCGGCGGTCAGCTTGGGATGATCATTGCGCACCACCATGGCCGGCGGAGTGATCTGCTCCATGGCCAGCTTAGGCAGCTTTCCTTTTGGGGCTTGCATCTTGTCGCGATCCCCGCCGCCGCCGCCGCCGCCGATCGTGTCATTTTTCTTGCTCGACATCGGGGTGTAGGGCGACAGATTAGGAGCCACGAGGGTGACCGTTTCGTGCTTTTCCACGTTCTTTACTACCCGGGCGCCCGCGATGGAAATCGCTATCAGGCCGCCGATCGCCAGGCTGTGTAGCACGATCGATCCGGCGGCACTTCTCTTCTTGTAGTTATATTCGCCCCAGATCTCCTTCACCGGAACCGGCTTGGATGTCAACTGCAGGGGCGGGAGTTTGGGCGGATGCCGCCACTCGTGAATGCTCTCGCGCAGGGTTTTCCACCAGGGCCGGTCCAGGGTCTCAGACTTCAGCAACAAGTCGAGTTCCGGCTCGGCCTGCACGTCCTGCGATGGGGGAATCATTACTTCGTTAGCCATATGTTCGTCCGGCTGGATACCTATTGGTGGGCAGACTCACTGCCTACCATTAAACGAGATGAGCACATAAGGTGCCAAGTTGCTTTTTCGATTCTGAGTGTTTTCCCCCTGGCGCGCCACCGTTTGGCAGCGGCCTAGGTACGTAGTGACTATCCAACGGTACTTGGGATACCCACAATTAGATGCCAGTATGCCCAAAACGTCACTCAAAAAGAAAAACCTACACGGTTACGGTGGGATCGCCTGTAGATTTCACTTTGGGAAGGCAGTAGGGGCCGTTGGACGGCTGTTTCCCTGCTCCCTATAATGAAAGAACTTTATCACGGAGAGTCAAGCCCAAGTGCCGCTGGAGCTGAAAGCTACCCTCAACCTGCCCAAGACAGATTTTGCCATGAAGGCGAATCTGCCCCAAAACGAGCCCAAGATGTTAGCCCGCTGGCAGGAAATGGGCATTTACCACCGTATCCGTAAAGCTCGCTCCGGCGCCCCCTTGTACGTGCTCCACGATGGGCCGCCATACGCTAATGGCCCCATCCACCTGGGCACCGCGCTCAACAAGTCGCTCAAGGACTTCATCGTTAAGTCCAAGAATATGGCGGGGTTTGATGCTCCTTACATTCCTGGCTGGGACTGCCACGGTTTGCC
>DATGIY010000108.1:0-6447 GCA_035295475.1 Terriglobales bacterium | reverse complement strand
TGGTTTTCTCGCTTGGGTGCAGTGGGGCGAGCAGCATGTCCAGCACTAGCGGCCAACCTCAGCCCGCAACCCCAGCCACACCAGCCGTGGTGCCCCAGGTTGCCAACGTCTTCATGGTGATGGAAGAGAACCACAGCTATTCCAGCGTTATCGGCAATTCTGCAATGCCCTATTTGAACAGCCTGGCCAATGCCTATGGCCTGGCGACCAATTACTACGCCGTCGTGCATCAATCCATCGGTAACTATTTCATGCTGACGACTGGGCAAATCATCACGGTGGACGACACCTTTACTGGTACCGTCGATGCCGACAATCTGGTGCGGGAACTGGTGTCAGCAGGGAAGACCTGGAAATCCTATGCCGAGAGCCTGCCGTCCGTAGGTTATGCCGGCGGAGACGTGTATCCCTATCTGGAGCGTCACAATCCGTTTTCCTACTTCAGCGATGTACGGAATAGCAGCAGCGAATTGCAGAATCTGGTGCCCTTCAGCCAGCTTTCTACGGATTTGGCGAAGGGTCAGCTGCCCAATTTCTCTTATATTGTGCCCAACGCCGAACACGATGCCCATGACTGCCCCGATGGAACACTGAACTGCCCCGACAATTTGCGGCTCTCAACGGCAGATGCCTGGCTCCAGACCAACATTGCGCCCTTGCTTGCCAGCAGCACGTTTCAGAAAGATGGTTTGCTGGTGATCGTATTTGACGAGTCTTTCGATATCGATCTAGCCAATGGCGGCGGCCATGTGGCCATGCTGGTCATCGGGCCGAGAGTGAAGAACGGCTATAAATCCACAACCTTCTACCAGCACCAGAGCACGCTGCGGCTTCTAATTGAGGCCACCGGGGCGGGTGGATTCCCCGGGGCCTCAGCCTTCGCGCCCGACATGGGCGAATTCTTCAAGTAAGTGCTACTTCGTCAGCCCGCGGTACCTCAGGACATCGCCCCTTCACTCCTGGCAATCTTCACCAGGCCGGAACAGACGCAGAGCAGCAGCTCCAGCTGGGAGTTAATTCCCAGCTTGTCGTAGATGCTGTGCAGGCTATCCTGCACCGTAGTCTCGGGAAGATTCAGGCGGTGAGCCGTTTGTTCGTAGCTGAGGCGGTTTAGAGCGCAGCGCGCGACCTGCTGTTCGACAGCGGTGAGCGTGTCTGGCATTGGCGTCCTCCCTAATTCGGATGGGGCCCGAATCAACTCCGGGCGGTTATCTAATTCAGGCTGCGAGGCGAGAAATGGTCAGCTTGCTCAGGTGGCTCCTGGTTTGAAACGACTTGGGCAAGCTGATCGACGAAGTGGCTTGCCAAGCACCGTACAGCTTGAGTCTCATTTTGCAAATGGCACGACCGTGCTAAGGTGATTCCACAACGGCCATCTCGGGTCCCGCAACCTTGCGGGCCAGGGCTGGCGAAACGGGTGTTATTCTGCGAGGTTTTTGCACAGAGCGGCGCCTCCGGCTATTCCGGCGTCGGCGCCGTAACGGGCCAGTACCACAGGAATCTCCCGGCAACGAGGATTGATGGCGCAAGCAGGCAGACGCTCACGCAGGTTTTCCATTAGGGGGCTGAGCATTACGGCCACGCCGCCGCCGACCACGATCACGTCCGGCTCGAGCAAATCCACCATGTTGCCCAGCCAGAGGGCCAGCAGTTCGATGGTTTCCAACAAGAGCTCTTGCGCTACGCCATCTCCGGCGGCGAAGGCCTGGGCAACGGTTTCACTGCTCACGTCAGCAATATTGCCGCCGGCCAGGTCCAGTATCGAGGACTGCGCGGTGGATTCAGCCAGCTTGGCACGCGCCCGGCGGGCGATTGCTGGTCCTGATGCCAGCACCTCAATGCAGCCTGGTTTGCCGCAGGCGCAGCGCGGCCCACGATAATCGATGCTGACGTGTCCCCCTTCAGCCGCCGCGCCAGTCCGACCGTGGTAAATGTGGCCATCGAAAACAATGCCCGTGCCGATCCCGGTTCCGATGGTGGCGTAGAAAACGTTGCGGTAACCGCGCCCTGCCCCCCACCGCGCCTCGGCCAGCGCGGCCGCATTGGCATCGTTGTCAACCCGAACGGGCAGACGGAAGGTCTGGCTGATTTGCGCTGCCAAAGGGTAATCCCGCCAACAAGGCAAATTGGGAGGATTAATTATCACTCCAGTGTGAGGATCGAGCGGGCCGGGAGCGCAGACACCAATTCCCTGCACTGCGTCCGGTAAGGCAAGCGACTTGCGATTGCCGCCCAGGTTCCGGATGGCAGAAATGACGCAAGCCAGCCCGGCGGACGCCGAACCGGTCGCCGCCATGGGCACTCGCGTCTGCCGCAGGATGGCGCCGTTCTGATCCACCACGCCGGCGGCCACCTTGGTACCGCCGACATCGACACCGATGAGCAGGCCCGTCGCGTCGCTGGCCCCCGTTTTCATGTGGAGCGCGGTAGAGGGGACATTTGCATCGAGGACCCTACCCCTTGGCGTAGCGCTCACTGTTGGGTTTTGAGCCGCTCAGCGCGAAGAACAGGATGTAGATGTAGCATAGCGCGGGCACGATCAGGGCGTAGTGCAGCCCCTGGCCCCAGAGAGCGCCGCCGTAAGACTTGGCGTTAATGAGATCCCCTATCCGGCCTACGAACCAGGGAATGATGGCGCCGCCCACGATGGCCATAATCATAATTCCAGATCCGTCGCCGGTCAGGGGTCCCAACTCCGCGACTCCCAGGGTGAAGATGCTGGGGAACATAATCGAATTGAAGAGGCCGACGAGCAGGATCGCCCACATGGCCACGTGGCCATTGCTGAGCACCGACACCGTAACCAGCAGAGCCGCCATAATGGCGCAAAAGGCCAGCAGGCTTCCGGTCTTGATCTTTTGCAGCAGGGCCGAGCCAATGAACCGTCCGACCATCGCGCCCAGCCAGTACAGGGAAATGTACTTGGCGGCAATCACCAGCGCATGCTGATAGCGCGCTCCGGCATCGGAAACGGCGGACCCACTGATGAAGTGCCCAATGTTGTCCAGGGCTAAATAGTTCGCAATGGAGCTGCCAATTGCAACCTCGGCTCCCACATAAACGAATATGGCGATCGCCCCAAAAATCAGGTTGGGGTGCTTCCACACGGAATCATTGATCTTTTCGCCGATGTGATGTTCCACCGATTTGATTTCCGGAAGCTTCGCCAGTCCGATGAGCAGCGCCAGAACTACCAGGGCAATCCCCAACCCGACGTAGGGCTTGATTACCGAAGCCGCCTGCTGCACCGCGCTCTCATTGGCAGTCACGCCGGTAAGTATCAGGTGAGCGCCCACCCACGGAGCCACAACAGTACCCAGCGAATTGAATGCCTGCGTCAGGTTCAAGCGGCTGGAGGCCGTTTCCGGGTTGCCCAGGACGGTCACATATGGATTGGCCGCTACCTGCAGCACCGTGATTCCCGCAGCCAAGACGATCAGCGCAGTGAGGAAAAGAGGGAATGAAGGCACCTTGGCTGCGGGAACAAACAGGAAAGCGCCTAGACCCATGGTGAGCAAGCCCACCACCATCGCTTTCTTATATCCCAGCCAGTCAATAACCTTGGCACCGGGGATTGAGAACACGAAATACGCGGAGAAAAAGGCTGTCTGCACCAGCATGCTGACCGCCAGCTTGAGACTAAAAACATGCTGGAAATGAGGGATCAGCACATCATTCAGTGCCGTCAATGCCCCCCACATGAAAAATAGGGTGGTGACTACCGACAGGGCAGCGCCGTAGCTTTTGGGCGGCGCCCCCGTAGTGGTGACGGAGGTGTTAGTGTTAGCGATAGCCATCAGATTTTATCCACACGGCTGTATTTCCGTTCAGCTTACTCCATTGCTCCTGCTGGTGCGATGGCCTACCGAGCAATTTTCACCCATCGCTACGAGTGAGTGGATCAGGATAAAGTACTGGCTCGTTGCGGCCTGCGCTGCGAGTGACCACCAGTTACTTTGGCGCAGGCGTGATGTCGGTCACGGGCAGGTCCCAGTGCGCCAGCAGAATCTCGAATCGCCGCTGCTCCTCGCGCTCGTAAGTGGCCTGGTCCGGCCATAGCTGCCTGATAAACGTTTGCTCTTGTGGGTCCGAGGTCGTGGCCACGGTCGAGTTTTTGAAGCGGATCGTCACCCGGTAGTCCCAGCGCGCATCTTCGGTCATGTGGTTGGCCGGAGTTTCAATTTTCACCGAAAGCATGCGTCCGCTCTCCACTTCCTTGCGCAGAAGCGGGTAGTGGTTCTTGAGAAACAGATCGAGGAACTCCTGCTGATGTCCCCATTGCACCTTGTAGTAGTACTCCATGGTGTACGGCTGGTTTGCGCCCCCTTGCGGTGGTGCGCCCTGGGAAAACGAGTTCAAGGCGGATACGGAAAGAAGCAGCGCGAGCAGCAGGCACTTCATTGGCGCCTCCCAAGGACAGCGAGTCGCCCGGATTGTAGAAGGTTCAAACGAGGGTAGCAACGCGGCGTGTGGGCAAAGATCCCACCCGGACAAAGTGAGGAGTTCCTGGCTGAACTCCCCACCCCGAGGTGTAGCTAGTATTAAGCCCGGCTCAGAAGCGCAGGCCGAACGTGACCGGAATCATTCGGGTAGGAATATTTCCCGTGGCGGCATAGTGGTAGCGCGCTTCGGTGAAGAATTCGGTGCCGGTTTTTCCTAGTTTGAATCCGAACCCGGCGCCCAGGCTCCCGCCGATGCCATTTCGCGTGATGCTTTTGAGAACCTGGTTAGTCCCCACGACTCCCGGGAAAATGTAACCGAAGAACGGGTCAAAGAAAGTTACATTGATGAGCGCTGGCTGAGTGAAATTCACAGTGCGGCGGTAATAGCCAACGCCACCGACCAGATAGGGACGAAGCTTGGGGAAGGGAAGCTGCAGTCGAGGATCAGCCGTAATCGACCACACATGAGCATCGCCGTTGGGCGCTCGCGCCTCGCGCAGCACGGACCCGGGCACGCCAAAGCCGTTATAGGTGAACTGCGGGCCGATACTGAACGTCTTGGTTGGGTTGTACTTCACGCCGCCAGTCACGTGCCAACCATTGTTCAAATGATTGCTGAGGTTACCCACAAGCGGGCTGAAGCCACCGCCTACGTTAATGGAGACGGGCCGTTCCGACTGCGCCATGGCAAAAGCTGTTGCCAGGCAAAGTACGCCGGTCAGAACAATAGTCCGTGAATTGATTAGAAGCCGTGAAAACTGCATTCTGTGCGCCTCTCCGGGGAGTCTTTAAATTGGTTATTAAGGGGGATGCCACTGTACAAGCGCAAGTTGGCGGGACGAGCAGGGAAATGGAGGGTAGCCGGACGAAGTGTCGGGCGAGAGGTGAAAGACAAAGAAGAAAGTTACATGGAGCTCAGATACTTCACGACCTCAGGAGCCGTCCAATTCACCGCGCTGACGAACTTGCGGCGCAACACGCCGTTGCGGTCAATGATGTAGGTCTCGGGGATCTTGATGGTGCCGTAGAGATGCTGGACCCGCACGCTGGGATCGCGCACGGTCTCGAAATTGATCCCGTACTCCTGAATGAAACGCTGATAAGCCTGTTGGTCTTCGTCGGCGCTGACGCCTATTACCATTATTCCCTTATTCTTCAAGAGCTTTTGCATGCTGACCAGCGATGGCGTCTCATCGATACAAGGGGGACACCAGCTGGCCCAGAAGTTGAGAACGACAACCTTACCGCGAAATTGGTGAAGTGTAATGCTACCCTGGCCGTCCGCCAGCTTGAAGTCCGGGGCCGGACTGCCGATGCCCTTGGGACGAACGCCGCGGTAACAACCGGCCAGCAGGATGATCGTGCACACGGCCATGCAGGTGACCGCTCGCGCAAAATGTGTGAGAAGCAATTTCATCATGTTTCTATTCCTAAACCAGCCACGCGCCGGTCACGCGATGCCCATCTTCATCGCCACTGAGGAAGAGGGGCCGAACCTTCTCGGGAAGGACTGGATCAAGGGACTGGCCTGGAAGGAGGTTCCCCAGCCTGTAGCTGTGATGCTCCTGATTGCCTTCCCACGGCGCGTAACGAAATACATCATGCCATACGACTGGCCCGGAGTGTGTGCCAGCAACCATCCGCTTGCAACAATGCCCATGCTTCTTCCATAACACGGACAACGGATTCGTGTTGTGCTCCGGTACCGGCATACACGCCGATGTCGCCCCGGGGAGCAGTAGATTATATTTGTTGAAATCCGAACTACCCCTGTCATTAAGGAACTCAAGCAGCATCGCCGCGACGTCTTCTGCTAGTAGAGTGATGAGTTCCGCTGGCGGCGGGAAAATCGTCGTTATATTTCGCATCCTGCTAGTCCGGGGCTGTACGGCCGGAACTACGGTTCCGCCCTTCACAGTATCGCACGCGCATGCCAGCCTGGAACCGGCTCGCTGTGGCGATCACCTTCGAACAGGTCAGCGCGACCCTGAAGCTGCGAAATACG
>DATGIY010000107.1:0-3351 GCA_035295475.1 Terriglobales bacterium | reverse complement strand
GGAAGCGCCCGGCTTTAGCCGGGCGAATTGCGCATTCAGCGATTCCCCCACGCGACCCGAGCCCCGCGAGGGAGCGCGCCGGACAGCTCGGGCGATGCCGGGTTGTTCGGGCAACGGCGGCGTGTTCGGGCGACACCGGCCTGTTCGGATGACGGCGGCCTCGTTCGGAAGCGCCCGGCTTCAGCCGGGCGAATTGCGCATCCGGCGATTCCCCCCTACCTTCGCCCTTCTCCTGCCGCCAGACTCCTCTCTTGCGCCCGTTCCGACTCTGGCTGATGCCCGCGCGACTGAGGTGTCGCCGGCTGCTCTGCCGCCGCCTCCCGCGCCTTGCGCGCCAGGTAACGGCCGGGGCCGTGCAGATATTTCGCCAGCCGCTCCGCCACTCCCTTCAGCAGAATGCGGTCTTCCCCCGCCAGGGTTCGGCCGCTCTCGGCCTGCACCTCGATGGCGCCCAGCTCATTTACACCCAGGCGTATAGGCAGCACCGTGCGTCCCTCGGTTCCCTCCCGCTTGCCGGGAGTGTTGTCCGCAGTGGCAGCTCCGCCGGAGCGCGTGCCTGCCACCAGGTAAATGCCCAGCCATGAATAGTGCCGGCCATCGGAGAGTATTTCGGCTACCTTGTCGAGAGGCGAAACCGCGAGGTTCGGCCGGCGCTTCAGTACCTTCTCGATTTCAGCGTTCAAGTCGCGCGGGGAGCGGTAGGTTTTCACGGGCATTTCCTGGATGGAATTTGGAGGAATCGAGGCTTAGTCTAACCGCCGCCTTGCCCAGGGTCAACGATTGGATCAGTCGGCCGGAAGGGGCGAAGGGTGTGGGGCCAGCGTTTGCCGCTCGGGCGCCTTCTCCCGGGTGGCCGCAGGTTCTGGCTGCAGCCAGGCGCGGATTTGCGGCATGGCGGCGCGGGCCGCAACTTCGCCGGCGCGAACCAGTTCGGAGGCGCGTTCAAAGCTGTCGTAGCCGAAGCCGGCAACGTCTGGCTCCACGATTACGTCCGCCGCCGCTCGCCACAACCCGCTCATCTGCTCCTGGGCGATGGAGAAGCACTGCGAAATCACTTCAAAAACGTGTCGCGGGCCGCTCGCGTCGCACCAATGCGAGCGCAGGTAGACGCCGATCACCTTGTTGGCCCCCATCTCGCGCAGGGGAATGCAGGGCACGGCGTGGGCCAGCATGCCATCTACCAGCAGGCGCCCGTTGATCTGCACCGGCAAAAACATCCCAGGGTAGGCACAACTGGCCCGCACCGGCTCGATCAGTTGCCCGGTACGGAACACTACCGCGTCGCCGCTGATGAAGTCGGTCGCCGAGATCGCCAAGGGAATGCGCAGTTCCTCGAAGCTGCGCACCTTCAGAACCCGCTTCAAAAAGCCCACCATGCGCTCGTTGCTGGCAAAACCGTAGCGCGAAATGGTCCAGCGGGCAAAATCGCGAAACCGCACCAGCGCCGCCATTTCCGCCAATTCCGCCGCCGACATGCCGCTGCAGTACGCCGCTCCTATCACCGCGCCCACGCTGGTGCCGCCCACGCAGGCTATCGGGATTTGCTCTTCTTCCAGCACTTTGAGTACCCCGATATGTGCCAGACCACGGGCGAACCCGCCGCCCAGGGCTAATCCAATTCTTGGAACCGGAGTATGAGGTTGTGAAGGAGATGGTGGGGAAACACGGCTAAATTCGCGCCGAAACACCTGCAACGAACGCCGCAGCTTACTGAAAGTTCCCAAGTTCGACCCCAATCGTGCACGGCCCGGGACCGGCCAAACTGCAAGATTACCTATGCAATTTCGATGCCAATCACCCTAAAACCGCTGCCTTTAACCGCTTTCTGCGTATTCAAAGCCCCCGTTTTGCCCCAGGTTGCGGTGACTAACTATCTTGTTCCTGATAACTTAGGATCATGGTGCGTGAATTCTCCGCCGGCGGCGTCGTCCTCCGTTTTCGACAGGGGAGGTGGTGGGCGGCGGTGATCGAACCGCGCCGAGAAGTGCCATCCAGCGACAAAAATCCTCATCGCAAACGTAAGCCCGCCACCGTGCTGGCCCTGCCCAAGGGCCTGGTGGACGCAGGGGAAAAACCCGAGCAGACGGCCGTGCGCGAGGTGCGGGAGGAGACCGGAGTGGAAGCCGAAGTGGTCTGCAAGCTCACAGATATTAAGTACTTCTACATACGTACCTGGAGCGATAGCCAGCGCGTCTTCAAAATTGTCAGCTTCTTTCTGCTGTTGTACCGTTCGGGGCGCATTGGCGAAATCAGCGAGGAGATGAAAATCGAGGTAGAGCGGGCCCTATGGCTACCGCTGGAAGATGCCGCCACCCAACTTAGCTACAAGGGAGAACGGGAAGTGGCGGAGAAGGCGCAGAAATACTTAGAAGCGCATCCAGAATTGCAGAGCAAGGGGAGCCGCGAGAGCAAATAATTTGTGCCATGCTTTCGGAAAGCACGTTGGGGGTTTACATGCGTAAGTGCCTGTTGCTGGGCACCGCCGCAGCGAGCCATGTTTGGGTCGCGTCAAGACCGTGAACTCGTCCACAGAAACTCTCAGGGCGCGCCCGGGTTACGGGTGCAGGAGCTATTGCATGAAAAGAATCCCCGCGATCCTGCTAGTGCTCTGGATGCTGGCGACGGCGGCCAGCGCGCAACTGCCCAGCGGCAATGTTTTCTTCGGCTACTCCTACCTGCATGCCGGGGTGGCGGCGCCGCCAATCCCGCCCGACCAGTCAGGAATCGTGGCCTCGGGCAGCACTGGCCTGAACGGCTGGAACGCATCGCTGGAGGGAAAATTTCTTCCCCTGATTGGCGTGGTTGCCGATTTCAGCGGCAACTACGGTTCTTCCTCCGGAAACGCTATCTGCGGCTTTATCGCGACTCCCTGTCTTGCCGTGCCGGTGAACGTGCAGACAAACGTGTACCACTTCCTGGTAGGCCCGCAGATTTCTTTTTCCGTGGGCAAGGTGCGGCCATTCGCGCACGCGCTGCTGGGCGGTGCTCACCTGAACGAAACAGTAAAGGCGCTGCCGTTCTCGGCAACCGATACGGCGTTTTCCTACGCCCTGGGCGGAGGCATCGATTACCGTGTGCTGGGGCCGCTGCGCTGGCGCGTGCAGGGAGATTTTCTGCGCGACCGCTTCTTCTCCGGAACCCAGAACAACTTCCGTTTTTCCACCGGGCCGGTGCTCCATTTCTAATCACACGACTATGTGATCTATGCACTTGCGCGATCTCTGCGATCGTGTTCTTAAAATGAAACTGAGGTAAGGCCGGGCGAAAGATTTTGCTTGACGTACTGTGGCCGGATCACTAGAGTGAAGTTAACTTAATAGGGCGCGTGCCGTTGCCATCCTCACCCCACAT
>DATGIY010000106.1:0-2317 GCA_035295475.1 Terriglobales bacterium | reverse complement strand
GGCGGTTAGCATTTTTGTTTCTCCACTGGTTTCCCTCCGACGCAGTCCCGTGCCGGCGCAACGCAATAGGCATTGGCTGCGCCAGCCTGATCTCTAGAGAATGGCGGATTGTCAGTTGTCAATGCGCCAGCGGGCTTTTACCCACCAATGGAGCTGGCGGTTTGCGAAAACACGTTGTTGGCCTGGCTGCCGATCAGGCGGATGGTGCCTACTACGATGACCAGAATTACTGCCAGCATGACTGCGTATTCGGCGATGTCTTGCCCTTCGTCATCTACCCAGATCTTGCGAAGAACATCCAGCATTACGGCCTCCGTGCAGCTGTAATCGAGAGCTAAGAAGAACCCTCGTTCTTTTCTGTGCAATCCAGAGTGCAATCCAGCCATTTAGCCGAGATAATTTGGGTAGTAGATTCAGCAACTTAGATTGGCTGCCGGCAGTTTGACATCGGGGGTGTCCGACAACTGAGACACCTGCCTCGCCAGGCTGCCGCAACTAGGAGACACTCACGTTGGAATAGCGGGCTGGTAAGCGTGGTCGTCAATTGCGGACGAAGATGACGGCTTGCTTGTCTTCGAAGGCTGCATGCCAATTTTTATCCAAGCGCAAGAGCCCCGCCAAGCCGGAGTCGGGGGGAATGATAACGGTTCGAATGCCGTATTCCTGCAATGGCTGCCGCCACCGGCCTTGGCCGCGAACGGTGGTCGAGAACTTGTCCATTAAATCCCCGTACAGATCGGCGCGGCCGTCAATGAACACGCGATAATTAGGATAGAGTTTGGCGATTAAGTAGCCACCCCAGTCATAGTAGTTAAAGATGGGCGCCGGCGGGTGTTGCTGAGCCATAAACCGGATAGCGGCCAGGGGAAAGCGAGTCGCCTCTGTCTCCGGCTGAGTGCTTGCGACCTGATGAAGGCGTACCCCCACGAAGCCAGCCACCAGCACGACAAGCAGTGCGTTGATCATCAGTTTGCCGGGGCTCAGGGGTCGGTCTGGCAGGTTCAACGAAGACAGCCACCGTGCACCCGCGGCAACTTCCTGCAAGCGTTCCGCGATCACGGGAACCGCTACAAGAACAAAGATGGGAAGATGCCGGGATGAGGTCAGGCTGCCGTAGGCAGTTGCCAGCAGGAGAAGAAGATGACTGCTCGGCAACCGCTTGCGGGAGACGGCGATCATGGTCCACGCGAGCAGCAGGAGGCCAAGAAAGGGCTTGAAATCAGCGGAGTGGAAATTGGGGGACGCCCACTCCACGATGTACTCCATCATGGTGCGCGACTGCAGGGTTTGGAAGGGATAGCGGTAGATTTCCAGGCCGTTGGGGTTGAGCGGAATGACAACCAGACAAGCGAGCAACACCAAGCCCAGCCGCAGAATGCGACCCCGCGCTTCCGACCACTGCTGGCGGCCCAGCCAGGCGTCAATTGACCACCCCGCGAGAGTCAGTGCGATAAGGGCTGGTCCCAGAAGAAATCCCCCATGCAGGTTGACCCACAGCAGCTGCAATGGCAGCAACCACCAAAGGAAGCGCAGCTGAGTAGCCTGGCGAAGCTCGGCGCGGCGCAGAAGGATCAGAAATATCGCCGCCAGCAGCAGAGTAAACATCTGGGGACGGACCCCCCAGGAGGGAATGGTGCTCAAAGCTCCCAGGGCTACGACAAGGCCGGCGATATAGGGACGGCCGGCACAAGTGGTGTAAACCGCGAGAAAAGCGGCCGCGATGACGCCCGCAAACAGGACCATCAGGCCGGTCCAGCCGAAGGCGTGAAAAATCAGAAAGAAAATCGCTTCCGATAACCATTCGTGGGCGACCCAATTCTGACCATAGCGGGTAAAAGAAAAGAGATCCTGGTGGGGCACGCTGTGGGTCAAGACAATTTGCTGCCCGGTTCGAAGATGCCAGAACAGGTCAGGGTCGCCGACGGCACGCGCCGCCATGGCGAAAAGGCCTAGCCCGAGAATGATGACGAATACGCGCCGCGTGGAGAGCAGGCGAAGCACGGTTCAGTTGGGAATGTTGCGGTCGCGCGGGCCCGGCTCGGCGACTTCCAGTTCGTCAATCAACCGATGCAGGGAAGAGCGCGCGATTTTGAGAGAGCGCGCGGCCTGCAGTTTGTTGTTGTCGAAGGCCAGCAGCACGCGTTTGATCAGACGCCGCTTAAAGGCGCGGACCTCTTCGTCGAAAGAGTTGTCTTCCAGATCTTCGTCCCAGGCGGCGAATTGTGAGGGCAGATGTTCAATGCGAATCTCGGGCCCATCGCACACCACCACCGCGCGCTCAATGGCATTTTGCAGTTCGCGAATGTTGCCCGGCCAG
>DATGIY010000105.1:0-3696 GCA_035295475.1 Terriglobales bacterium | reverse complement strand
CGCCGCCGCCTTTGCCGACCGCGAACCGGTTCTCAAGCAGATTGCTCTGCCGCACCCCTATTACTATCGCGAAATGTACCTGCCGCAACTGACCACGGGCCCGAGTTCCGTCTCCTGGTCGCCGGATTCGAAGGAAGTTGTTTATTCCATGGCGGGCTCGCTCTGGCGGCAACAGCTGGATTCCAACACGGCGGTGCAACTGACGGACGGTCCCGGCTACGACTACCAGCCCGACTGGTCTCGAGACGGGCGCTGGATCGTGTATGCGACCTATTACAAGGACGCGATCGAATTGCGCGCGCTCGACTTACAGAATGGCCAGTCAAAGCAGCTGACGTCCGGCGGCAACGTCAACCTAGAACCACGGTTTTCGCCTGATGGCAAGCGTGTCGCCTTCGTCAGCACCGCCTACCACGGCCGCTTCCATATTTTCGCCGGCGATTTCGATAACGGCACTTTCAGCAACGTGCAGCGCCTGACCGGCGAAACCCGCAGTCCTCTGCCGCGCTACTACTACAGCCAGTTCGATACCGAGATCAGCCCTACCTGGTCGCCCGATGGAAGCGAGCTGATCTTCATTTCCAATCGCGGTCACATCTACGGCTCCGGCGGTTTTTGGCGCATGAAGGCACAACCCGCGGCCGAGGCCCGCGAAATCGATTACGAGGAGACCACGTGGAAGGCGCGCCCGGACTGGTCTCCCGACGGCACGCGTCTGGTCTACAGTTCCTACCTCGGTCGTCAATGGAACCAGCTCTGGCTAATTCCCGCCGCCGGCGGCGATGCCTTCCCTCTAACTTACGGTGAGTACGACAACACGGCGCCGCGCTGGTCACCAGACGGCCAGCATATCGCCTTCATTTCCAACCGCGGCGGCAACACTTCCTTGTGGATCGTGAACGCATTTGGGGGCGCACAACGGCAGTTGCAGGTAGGGCAGCGCGGTTATCTGAAGCCCATGGGCAGGTTGCAAATCACGGTTCTGGATAGCCGCGGCAAGCGAACAGCGGCACGAGTTTTTGTCATTGGCCCCGATCAGCGCGCCTACGCCCCCGCTGATGCCTGGATGCACGCCGATGACAGTTTGGATCCCGCCCAGCAGGCCTTTGAAGCTCATTATTTCCACACCATGGGTCGCAGCGAACTGACCGTGCCCGCCGGCGCCGTTTCGGTCGAGGTGATGAAGGGTTTGGACTACCAGGTCGAAAAACAAGATGTGACCATGGCGCCCGAGGGACGAGGCGGCATCACCTTTCGCCTGCAACCGCTTCGCTTTGATAAGGAACCTTCCCCTGCCGTCAGCGTAAAACCATCCCGCTGGATAAGCGCCGACCTGCATGTGCACATGAATTACGCGGGGGCATATCGCAACACTCCGCAACACCTGGTACAGCAGGGTGAAGCTGAAGGTCTAGGCATTATTGAAGATCTAGTGGTCAATAAAGAAGTGCGCATTCCCGATATCGCCTACTTCCGAGTCGGCCCCGACCCCGCCTCCCGGCCGGACATGCTGCTCATGCAGAGCCAGGAATTCCACACCAGCTACTGGGGTCACCTGGGACTGCTTAACCTCACCCGCAACTTTCTGTTGCCCGGGTACGCCGCTTATCCCAACACCCCGGCGGCAAGTCTTTACCCCACCAACGCCGACATTGCCGACCTGGCACATGCCCAGGGAGCTCTAGTGGGCTACGTGCACCCCTTCGACGCCTTTCCCGATCCGGCCGATCCCGCACCCCTGACCGACGAATTGCCGGTGGATGTTGCGCTGGGCAAAGTGGACTACATGGAGATCCTCGGCTTCAGCGATCACAAGTCCACCGCGGCAGTGTGGTACAAGCTGCTGAATTGCGGCTTCCACATTCCCACGGGCGCGGGTACCGACGCCATGGCCAACTTCGCCTCCCTGCGCGGGCCGGTGGGCCTGAACCGTGTTTATGCCCTGGTGCCTGCAGGCCGAACCAACATTCACCAATTCCTGGATTCGCTGCGACACGGGCATACCTTCGCTACTAATGGACCATTGCTGCGTTTTTCTTTAGGCGACCAGCCGATTGGCGGCGAACTGAAGCTGCCCGAGGGCACGAATCAGGTGAAGTTTAGTGCCGCTCTGCGCTCCATTGTGCCCATCGACCACCTGCAGGTAGTGTGCAATGGAAATGTTGTGCGTGAAATACGCCTCTCGCCGCGTCGGGAAAGCGCCGAAGCGCAGGGCATGTTGCCGATTGCCCAAAGCGGATGGTGCATTCTGCGCGCCTGGAATGAAAAAGCGGAGTTGCCTGTCCTGGACCTCTATCCTTACGCCACCACGAGCCCGATTTACATCAGTGTGGGCGGCGCGCCGGTACGCTCCGCCAAGGACGCAAGCTATTTTGCGGCGTGGATTGATCGCTTGTCGAGTGGGGCTGGAAAGTACCCTGATTGGCGATCGCAGGGCGAAAAACAGCACGTCCTGAAGCTGCTTTCAGAAGCACGGGCAATCTACGCCCGCCAACTACCGTAGTTATGACCGGGAAAGGTGCCTCGCCGACCTTAGTGCGTATAGGGCGGCACGGCTCCAAACAACATGCTCATGCCGGCCCGCCGGCGCAATTCGGTAAGCACCGCCTGCGCCGCATTCTGGTAAGTGCGGCTGGGATCAGAGGGAGTGGGGTCAGACCACACGGCTTCATAAATAAGCTGCGCCGCCTCGCGCACATCCATGCATAAGGCCGCTTCCAGCTGTTCCGTGCGCTCGGCCGTCTGGTTGTAGCAGCTCTTGCAGATGGCTGCCGGCTCGTAGCCATGGTGGTGGTTCCTGTCCAAAGTGCAACGAAACGCCGCCGCGGGATTGATCTGGGTATGAGTGGCATACAGCTTCGACTTGTATTCGCGCAGAAATTTTTCTTTTTCTTCGGGAGTGTAGGCTGGCGTGCCGTCGCTCAGCGGTCCCCCTAGAGCTTGCGCGATTTCCGTCCGCAACTGCTCCAATTCCTGCTTCAGTTCCGTGGCCGGAGTGGGAGCTGCACTGGGTGCAATTCGTTCGGGACAGCCGCAGTGTGGGCAGACGGGTGCATCCGCCGCATAATAGGTCTTGCACTGGGCGCAGGGCAGTCCATAGCCCACGCGACTGCTCGCCCGCTCTCCGCGCTGGCTGATGGTGCCGGCCTGCTCGTTGCGATGCGCATCACTGCTGGGACGCGGCACTTGCGGGCTTTTTTCGTCTTCCAGATTCCACGACGACCGGTTCGGATCCATCTTGCCTCTCCTGCTCTTCCCGGCACCTGTTCCGTTAAAGATCCAGCCAGGGGATGTGTGCCCGGCGGCCAGGTTCGACCGCGAACACGCAGTAGCATTTGGCATTCACTATGCCAAATGGCGGCTGTTGAAAACAAATGACTTAAGTTGTACACCAGGATGTACTTCCGATCTCAGTTTCAGAATGAGACGGGAACGATGGCGCAGTGCGAGAGAGTGCAGTACGAGGCTGATCTCGAGAAGTGGGACAATTTGACTACCGCTACTACCTCTTGTAACGTTTACAGAGGCATAACCTGGGTTTCAAGCTCCGGAGGTTTAGATGTTCGAAGGCCTTTTCCAACCCATGCACCTGCTGGTGATCTTCGCGATCGCGCTGTTTGTCTTCGGCCCCAAAAAGCTGCCCGAATTGGGCAAGGGGATTGGCGAAGGCATTAAGGCGCTGAAAGAAGGTTTGCG
>DATGIY010000104.1:0-4195 GCA_035295475.1 Terriglobales bacterium | reverse complement strand
GTTCAGCAGGATTCGGCCTAACTGGCTGCTGGCGACGGTGCTGGTCGCGGTGATGGCGCTCTCCTTGCGCGGAGTGGCCGACTATTATCGTACGGGCTTCGACCCCCCGGAGCAGGATTGGCGCGGAGCCGTGCACTATATGCTCTCTAATGCGCGCCCTGGCGATGCGACCCTGTTTTATCATCCGCTGGCGCGACTCGCTTACGAATACTACCGCGGCCGCTGGCCACAAGATCCCGCCCCGGTCGTCGTGTTTCCTGGGCGTGGGGACGCGCGCCTGCTGAAGGGCACACCCCCTGATTTCGCGCTGTTGCCACAATTGCCGGCACGCTACCAGCGGCTCTGGCTGGTAAGAAATTACGGCCCGGATGCTTTTACCGATCGCATGGACGCGGTGTTCGGCGCCGGTTATCGCATTCAGAGCGAACGTGATTTCAGCATCATCCGGGTTGTGCTCTACGCAAAACCATTACCAAAGTAACTTTCGTTCCCTGGAGAACAGCTCTGTCCGCGAGTGCAAATCCTTGCACTCGAATGCAGTCTTCCATTGCGACCTTGCAGCTAAATCCAGCCGCTGAGGCGGATTGCGGACGGCAGATCGTGGCACGCAGCCTGCACATAGTGGGGATATCCCTAGTTCAACTGTAGGGAAGTGAACCGACCGAGACCTGGGGTGCCTGTGTTGTTGGCTGGGCTGGGTTTCGCGTCGAAATGAAGCCGGATGGAATGTACAGACTGAGAGCTGAATTTGATGGCGAGGGGATATGGCGAATATTGAGAGAAATTCCGATCTGAGTGCCGCGGCACGGTTGTCGGACTTTGCTTTTGGATTGCCCGATTCCGAGACCTATCCGCAGTCGGATACCAGTGACGAACCGGCGAGCCCCAAACCGCGGCGGAAGAATAGCGCTCTGGCAAAAACAACCGATCTGCTGGTCGTACTTCTGGTCGTGGGTGCCGTTGTCGTCAGTTGTTTCGAAATCAACAGCAAGACGGTGGTCACGTACGCGCCAGAATTGGCGGCGCTGCTGCATCTAGCCGCACCCGCGCCGGCGTCAGTGGCCTCGGGCGCGGAGGCTTACATCAAGGTGTGGACCGACCGCGACACAGCTTTGTATTACTGCCCCGGTTCCAATGCCTACGGGCGCACAAGGAACGGGCGCTACATGCAGCAGGCCGAGGCACAGTTGGCCAACTTCGAACCGGCGGAACGCCGAGAATGCACCACCAGCGCAGGGCCGGTTGCCCGCGCTCACGATTTAGCACAGCGGTAATCCGAATGGTAGGCAAGACGAGCAAGGGCGCCGGTCACACATATCCCAAACCGGCCAGGCGATCGAGGATAATCTGATCGCTGTCGGGGCCGGCGTCCCGCTTCTTTTCCATCCCCGCCACCAAAGAGCGTCCCTGCATGGTGGCGGGAATTTCATAACCGGCTAAGTCGAGAATCGTTGGCGCCATATCGAGCAGATGTGCGCCGGTGTATTCGCCCGCCAGCGGGCAATTAGGGGCGACCAGGACAAAAAGGCCGGGCGAGGCCGGATTACAGCCCTCATTATCGAGCGCAACATGTAAACCAGGATGGCCGATGCTTCCCAGGGCCCGCCAGCTACCTTCGCCCAATTGCACGATCAGGTCGGGAGCTGAATCAGAAGTTTCGCGATAGATTTCACGGGGGTTGAGCACCAGGGTGCTTAAAGGCCGGTTCTGTGGATCTCGCAGTGACTGCAGCCTGGATTTGATTTCCTCGGACAGCGCCTGGCACTGGGCCGCGGAAACGATCCCCTGCGTCTCCCGGCCCTGAACGTTGAAATATAGGGGTGCGCAAACGCCATCGCCCGACCAGGCCTTTGTCTTGGCCCAATTGACGTCAAGCTGAGCAAAAGGAGTGATGCCGGACATGGGCGTCCGATTCAGCACCAGCAGCCCCTGTTCGATCAACCATTGGTTGATAGCGATGGCGCCATGCAGGCGCTGCATGCCATTGGCTGACGCCACCAAGACCAGAGTTTCCTCATCCAGCAGTTCCAGCACGCTGCCGACCTGTTCGTCGAGCCACAGGTAGTAATCCGCTATGACGCTCTGGTAGGGACTTTCCGGCTGATAACGCGGGTGCTGCTCGTCGAAGGCGTCCCAGAAGGCACGTTGCACACGGTTGAGACCGATATCTACGAAATGGAAGTAGTCCCATTCCTGCTCGCGCAGAAGCCAGCGAGCGACCTCCCATTGTTTGCGGCTCATCTCGAAAATCTGCTGGCGCAGTTCATTCTTGTCACCGGCTGCCGAAATGCTGACATCGGCGGCGTAGTCGCCGATCAACTGGCGAATGCCGCTTATGACCCCAGCCGGAACGGTGAATTCGCTGGTTAGGCTATGACCTGCAAGACAACAAGCGATGCTGATACCGTCAACGGTTCGCGGTGGGAAGTTCGGCGGGACACCCTGCAGAATTGTTTTCTTGCCGGCGGCTGCCACTTGGTCCCAAAGCGAAGGCGCCTTTAAGCTCTGCGAGGTTGCTGGACTGGGTGAGGCATAAGAATGGTCGGCACGGTTGCATAAGCCATAAACGCCGAGCGAGCCGGGGTCGCGGCTCGTAACCAAAGACATCCAGCCGGGTACCGTTTCCGGGGGCATAACGGTTGGGAGCTCACCATAAACGCCGAGCTCCATCAGACGGCGGAGATTGACCAGGCGTTCGTCCTGGAAAGCGATTTGAGGAGTAGCGCTGTCCAATCCGAGAATGCAGATTTTCATGGGCGGAGTCCAGGGGATCTAGCGATTGAGAGTGCCTTGTATCCACGTTCCTAAAGTAAAACTGTAGATTAGGGCGCAATTCAGAGCTCAGGGCTTGGGGGAGGATTCTGGCTCTTCTTGAACGGGCGTCAATTCGGGTTCGCCCTGACCGCTGCCGCGGAGTAGCCTGCCGATTTTGCCCACCGTGATCATGACCTTGTTCCAGAAAATCAGAAGAAAGGCGAAAGCGGCGGCCAGCCCCGAGGTAAGGGGCATCAGTTGATCGGGTCCGCCGTAAAGGATGAAGCCCAAGTGCATACCACCCCCATTGTGGTGCGAAACGACGCCAGTTGCAGGCGGCTGACGTTCCCGTAATCTTACTACAAAAGGCGGATCGCGCCGCTCAGGCGCCCGCAGACACCTCAGTCCAACTCCAGGTACCTCACGGTCTTAGGACGTGCCTTGTAGGGGCGAATCGGCTAGCGCCATCGGTCCACAGCATTCCACCAGATCAGCTTAGTCCACTCCAAAAGGGTGGTTTTAGCCCACTCCCGGTGTTGCCACCAATTGGTCCCGAAGTCATAGGCATTAGTGGCAGCGGCAACTGACCATTGGTACTGCGGCAAACGCGAACGAAAGATCTGCCGCGCCCGCCGCGTGTGGTAATCGGAGGTGACCAGGAGAACCCGGCGAGCCCCTATGGTGCGCAGACACTTTGCCACGCCAGTTGTTTCTTCATACGTGGAATCGCCGGAGATGGGGCAGATCTTCACTCTGGCCGCCAAGTCTCCGGCGCTACTTTGAAGGAACTGCTCGCCCAGGCTGGCGGGAGTACGGCCGAGGTAAACCACGTCGTTGCGGGCATCGAGGAACAAAGTGCGCCCATAATTCTCGCGCAACATTCGCAGGCCCGTGTAGTAACGGATGTCGCCATTCCCCGCCAGAACCACAATGGCATCGGAACGCTCGGGGACATTTATTACCAGAAAACGCCCCGCGCCGCTGAGAAATACCGCAACTAGCAGGGCGCCTAGGGCAATCAGAGCCGTGCGTCGCCCGGGCCGTTCCATAATCTCAATGTACTACTCGAGGTCCTCTGGCCGGCACTGGGCGCTTCCGAACGAGTACCTGCCGCGTTACTGCGCAGGAATGGTAGGCACGGAAGAGGGAATGGTGGTGGAAGCCGGTGTTGTAGGCTTGGACGATCCATGCATCGCTACCGCGATGCCGCCGACAGCGGCCCCCGCTGCCCCCAGAATGATGTACAACTTCTTGTGGCTATGTGTGGCGGGACGGCTCGTCTGTACCAGCGAGTCGCTGGGGAAAGAAGTCTGCCACATGCTGTCCTGCTCCTGATCCTCGGCCGTGAGTTCCAGGCGGCTGACCACGCCGGGCGTGACTACTACCGTTTGCCCAGCGGCTACATCGACGGAAGCGGTGCTGGCACCGTGCAGGGGACGAA
>DATGIY010000103.1:0-4985 GCA_035295475.1 Terriglobales bacterium | reverse complement strand
GAGGAACCGGCGCGGTAGGCCAGACGCCTAATCAGGTAGGATACCTGGCGCCGCCGGCATACTTCACGGTTCCGGGTGTGCCGTTGCCCTCAGGTACTCCAACTGCGACCCCGGCCAGCATTCCTCTCTTCTCCAACATGCCGGTGACCAGTCCGAGCAGCGGTTTCAGCATTACCAACGTGGGTTCCAATTATCGCCTCGACTACGTGCTCACCATGGCGGAATCGCGCGGCCTGTTGAAGATCCTGTCGCGTCCGCGTGTGGTCACCCAGAACAACATCCAGGCGGTGGTACGGCAGGGCTTGCGCATTCCGGTGGTGACGCAGGCGCAGTTAGGCGGCCCGCCAACCACGACCTACGTCGATGCGTTCTTGCGTCTGACGGTCACGCCGCAGATTACGGCGGAAAACACCATCTTCCTCAACGTCGATGTGGAGAACACCACCCCTGACTTCAGCCGCACCGTATTCGGCAACCCCACCCTGATCACGCAGCAGGCGACCACCCAGGTGTTGGTCACCGATGGCGGAACAGTGGTGATCGGCGGCGTGATTCAGACAAACAACTCGCTCAACGTGCAGCAGGTGCCTTTGCTGGGCAATATCCCGGTATTCGGCAATCTGTTCAAGCGCACTACCGTGAGTACCTCCACGCAGGAGCTGATCTTCTTTATCACTCCCAAGATCATGCAGACATAACCGCAGGAGAGCGCCGGTCATTAGCCAAGGCCCTCGGCAACGAGGGCCTTTTTTGTTGTGCCGGCGGGGTAGGAGCCATCCTGAACGCCGCTCATGTATGCTGAGAGACGCGCACCATATGCGCTGCTCGAATTCTCGCCCTGGATGAACTATACAGCCCGCCAGCACCGGTTGCAGCAAACGCCCGAATTGGCGAAGTGCGACATCTTCCTCATCACTCACCTGCCCAATGTGCGCTATCTGTGCGGCTTCTCGGGCAGCAGCGCCGTATTGCTTCTTGCCCCGGCGGGCTGGATGTTCTTCACCGATGGCCGCTACAGCGAACAGGCGCGAGCAGAAGTTGTGGGAGCGCGGGTATTCGTGGCTCGCAAGTCTCCGCTGGCCGCGGCGGCTGAGTGGCTGCTGGATCGGCTGGCTCGACGAGGCCGGGCCGTGGCCGGCATCGAAAGTGAGTATCTCACCGTTTCTTCCCGCAACCTGCTGTCACGGCTTCTTGCGGGTCGTGTTCGCCTGCTGAACACCAGCGGAGTAGTCGAGCGTCTGCGCATGGTGAAAGACGAAGATGAAATAACCCATATGCGCGCAGCGGCCAGGCTGGGGATGTCGCTTTTCAACGTTGCCTTGCCCCTGGCTCGCCCAGGCACGCCCGAGACCTCTATTGCGGCGGAGATGGAATATGCCGCGCGCCGCCAGGGCGCGGAAGGGATGTCGTTTGCCACCATTGTGGCCGCGGGTTCGCGTTCGGCGCTTCCTCACGCCCACGCGTCTGAGAATCCTGTCCCGCGCCGAGGATTCGTGCTCTTCGACTTCGGTGTTATACTCGCTGGTTATTGTTCGGACATGACCCGCACTGTATGTGTGGGCCGTCCGACGGCGGAGGCGCGGCGTACCTACCAGGCGGTTCTGGAGGCGCAGCAGGCTGCTATCTCCGCGGTTCGGCCTGATGTGGCGGTTGGCGAAGTAGACCGGGCGGCTCGTGAAGTGCTGCGTCGCGCCGGGTTGGCAAGGTATTTCACGCATTCCACGGGTCACGGCGTAGGTCTGGAAATTCACGAACTTCCGCGCGTGGCCTCCGGACAAAAGGAACGCCTGCGGCCGGGCATGGTGATAACCATTGAGCCGGGTGTCTACCTGGTGAAACGCGGCGGGGTACGGATCGAAGATATGGTTGTGGTAACCGACTCCGGCTGCCAGGTGCTCACCTCCACCCGCAAAGAACTGATCGTGCTGTAGCAGAACGAATCTGCAGCTGTCCTGCAGAACGCGGTTTCTTGGTTCCGGCGGCTTCGTTTTCGGGGTGTCGGAAGGGAAGCCAGCCCGCTTCCGTAGCTGGCAGAGATAATGCAGTCCTTGCTTTAATCATGAACCAAAAAGAGCTGAAAGAACTCATCGAGTTCCTGATTGAGAAAGACGTCACCGAGTTTGAGCTGGAGCGTGGTGACGTCAAGGTGCGCATCAAGCGCGGCGCCGAACCGGCAGCCTCGGGCCGCGACGTGCAGTATGTCACGGTCCCGTCCATGGCGCCCGCTGCCCCGCCGGAAGCGCGTGCCGTTCCGTCGAATTCCGCGGCTCCAGCCAGTTCTACTCCAGCTGCCCCGCCCCCGGAGGCGGGCAAAGAGCAGGGACTCCATATCATTACCTCGCCCATTGTGGGGACTTTCTACGAAGCGCCCTCGCCGGGCTCGCCTCCCTTCGTGAAACCGGGCGATACGGTTGATGTCGGCCAGGTGCTATGCATTATTGAAGCCATGAAGTTGATGAACGAAATTGAATGTGACGTGTCCGGGGAGTTGGTCAAGAGACTGGTCAATAATGGTCAGCCCGTAGAGTATGGCCAGCCCTTGTTCGAGGTTCGTCCCCGGACCTAGTTCTCTAAGCTTGGAATGGCGGAACAGCGGCGGTTTGGCCTCATTTTCCGGCCGGTCTGCTTGATCGCGTGATGCGAACCCGTGCAGCATAGCCACTCAGCAATGTTCAAGAAGATTCTGGTTGCCAATCGCGGAGAAATTGCCCTGCGGGTGATCTGCGCCTGCAAAGAACTGGGCATCAAAGCGGTGGCTATCTACAGCGAGGCCGACCGCCATTCGCTGCACGTGCGCTTTGCCGATGAGGCGATCTGTATTGGCCCGCCTCAGCTGGCCCAGAGTTATCTCAATATCCCGGCGGTGATCAGCGCCGCGGAAATCGCCAACGTGGACGCCATTCATCCCGGCTACGGGTTGCTGGCGGAAAACGCCAATTTTGCGGAAGTCTGCGAAACCTGCAGCATCAAGTTCATCGGTCCGCCGCCGGAGATCACGCGCTTGATGGGAGAGAAGGAAAAGGCCCGCGCCGCCATGAAACAGGCGAGCGTGCCCATCCTGCCTGGCTCTGAAGGTGTCATCAGTTCCGAGGGTGAAGCTCAGGAGTGGGCGCGGCAAATCGGCTACCCCGTAATCGTGAAAGCGTCCGCGGGCGGGGGCGGGCGTGGCATGCGCATCATCCGCGGCGACGACGAACTGCCTAACTTGTTCCGCGCGGCGCAGTCGGAGGCGGCGGCCGCGTTCGGCAACGGCGATCTCTATTTGGAGAAATTTCTGGAGCGCCCGCGCCATATCGAATTCCAGGTCTTGGGCGATTCCTACGGCAAGGTGATTAGTCTGGGCGAGCGCGAGTGCAGTATTCAGCGGCGCCACCAGAAGCTCTTGGAAGAATCGCCTTCTACTCAGATGACGCCGGAGTTGCGAGAGCGCATCGGCTCCATGCTGGGCGCCACGCTGTCGAAAATTGGCTATGTCAACGCGGGGACCGTCGAGTTCCTCATGGACGAGGACCGCAGCCTCTATTTCATCGAGATGAACACGCGCATCCAGGTCGAGCATCCGGTTACGGAGATGGTCACCGACGTTGACCTGGTGAAGAGCCAGATCCTGCTGGCCGCGGGCGCCCGGCTGGACGAAGTCCTGCAGGGCAAAGTGCTGACTCGCGGGCATGCCATCGAGTGCCGCATCAATGCGGAGCACCCGGAAAAATTCACGCCCTCAGCCGGCAAGATTACGGCGTTTCATCCTCCCGGCGGGACGGGCGTGCGCGTGGACACTGCCGCCTACGCCGAAGGCACCATTCCCCCTTACTATGACTCCCTGATCGCCAAGCTGATTGTGCGCGGCAAAGACCGCCCGGAGGCGATTTCTCGCATGGCGCGAGCGCTGGAGATGTTTATCGTTGAGGGCATCTACACCACCATCCCGCTACACCGGCGCCTGCTGGCAGATGCTGATTTTCGCGCCGGCCGCTTTCATACCAACTTCCTGCAGAGCTTCCTGAGTGCCGCGAAGACTGGAGAAGCGGGCAAATAGCCAACGTCTATTGCCGGTTCTTGGCTCATAGGCGCGGCACGGAGCCCTGAAAGATTGGTTTGCTCTTTTTCATGTTGCCGCCTTTGTACGCCATCATTGACGCTGCTTTCTTTCAGGATACCGCTGCTCTGCTGGCCTTTGCCGGAGAACTGCGGGCCGCGGGCGTCACTCTCTTTCAATATCGCAACAAAAGCAGCAGCCCACGCCGGATGCTGGGGGACGCGCGCGAGCTTCGCCGCAAGCTGCAAAACGTGACCCTGATCATGAACGACCGTGCCGACCTGTGCCTGGCTGCTGACTTCGACGGAGTGCACGTGGGGCAGGATGACTTATCGGTTGAAGCAGTGCGGCGGGTCATCGGAGAGAAACTATGGATCGGCGTTTCCACCCACATTCCTGAGCAGGTAGAAGCGGCGGCCGCCAGTTCCGCCACGTACGTTGCGGTAGGACCGGTGTTCGCTACCGCCAGCAAATCGAATCCGGACCCCGTCATCGGTCTGGAAGGGGTGCGGACCGCACGCCGCCTGACCCGTAAACCGCTGGTGGCCATTGGGGGCATCACCCGCGACAACTGCGGTTCAGTGCGGGAAGCGGGGGCTGATGCCGTGGCGGTTATCTCTGATCTACTGGTATCTCCCGGGAAATCAGCAGAGGAATTTTTGCGCCGATTGGGTTAAAGTCATGGCCTTGAGGCCACAGCCGGCAGGTGCCGGCGAGACGGGGTAATTTCTGAGCACTGAGATCCGGAATTCTGCACCGCAGGCGGCAGCTGTCGAGTGGGATACCGCCACCCACCAGGATAAGGAACTGGTCAAAGGTTTGGGCTTGACCAGTGCGACGACCCTGGTCATGGGTTCCATGATCGGCTCGGGAATCTTCATTGTTTCAGCGGAAATTGGCCGCGAGGTGAACTCACCGGGACTGCTCATTCTGGCCTGGGCCGTCACCG
>DATGIY010000102.1:0-3726 GCA_035295475.1 Terriglobales bacterium | reverse complement strand
TGCGCCTGCTGCGCGAACTGCACCAGCAGGGCCGTACCATCATCATGGTCACCCACGACGCCCTGGTGGCGCGACTGGCCGATCGACGCGTGGAGTTGCACCACGGCAAGATTGCCACCGAAGAAGTCTTCGCCATGTCGGACCAGGAGCAGTTCGACGAGGTGCTGGAGGAGATATGGGTTATCGAGGAACACGGCGAACCCGCCGAACTGGGCAGCATGGACGTGCACGGCGGAGTGCCCGTGAGCATCGCGGTGGAGAAGATGGTGGAACTGGGTCTGGTGACCACGCGCCCGCACCCGGCCCAGCCGCACGCGCACAAAGCGGTTGTCAATCCCTGCCATGACGCGCTCGGCCACATTTCTCAGCGCGTTGCCGATGGCTCTGTGATGATCGAGTTCACGCCCACCGGCCGGCAGCGCGCCGCCGACGTCATCCGTCGTCATCGCCTGGCCGAACGCCTGTTTACCGAGAGCTTAGGCATGGATGATCCCGCGGAAATCGAAGAGCAGGCCTGCAAGTTCGAGCACATTCTCTCGCCCGAAGCCACCGACCGCATTTGCGCCTTCCTGGGCCATCCCCGCGCCTGCCCTCACGGCGCTCCCATCCCGCCCGGCGCCTGCTGTACTCTGCGCGAGGTGGAGAGCGTGGACGTGCGCATGGCGCGCAAAGCAAAGTAACTCACGTCAAACCAAAACCGCAGAGGACGCGAAGGACGCAAAGGGTAAGTTTGCTTCATTGCTTGCCGGCGCCTTTGAATTGCGGCAGCCAGGTCAACGGGTGGCATCCATCACGACCTTTCGTGCCCTGAACACATATGCTTATGCGTATGTATGTGCTAACATAACTGCATGAGGCGAAACTCAAGCCCGCCGGCGCAGCAGCGCTTTTTCCGCGCCCTGGCCGACCACACCCGCTTGCGCCTGCTCAATCTGATGGGCGAGAACGAAGTCTGCGTCTGCTACTTCGTTGCCGTCTTGAAGCTTAGCCAGCCCAAGATTTCGCGCCATCTGGCTTACCTGCGGCGGGCTGGCATTGTGGGCGCTCGCCGTCAGGGTAAGTGGATGCATTACCGCTTGCTGGTTCCCTCTGAGACGCGCGCGGCGCACATTCTCCATGACACGCTGGCCTGGCTGAGCCTGGACCCAGCGATGCAACGAGATGCGGCGCGACTGGTACGCGCCTGCTGCCACCGCCAGGTTTTCGTGCAGTTGCAGGGCGCTCCCCTCCCCGGACCAATTCCGGTATCCACGCCGGCCGCACAGGGAGAAAGGATACGGCCATGACGCCTGCCATTACCCCTGCGGCTACCCAGCGTTTTGCCAAGCGTCTCAATATTTTCGAGCGTTACCTGACACTCTGGGTGGCACTGTGCATGCTGGCCGGGTTGGCTATCGGCAAGTGGATGCCCACCTCGGTCAGCCTGCTGCGCTCGCTGGAATTCGGCCGCGGCAGCCAGGTCAACGTGCCCATCGCCGTGCTTATCTGGCTGATGATCATTCCCATGATGATAAAGGTAGACTTCACCTCCATCCGTCACGTGGGCGAGCGGCCGCGCGGGCTGTTGGTCACCCTGTTCGTCAACTGGCTGGTGAAGCCTTTCTCCATGGCGGTGATCGCCTGGCTCTTCTTCCGCCACGTGTTCCACGCCTGGATAACGCCCGCTCAGGCCGATCAGTACATCGCCGGCGCCATTATCCTGGCGGCCGCCCCGTGCACCGCCATGGTGTTTGTATGGAGCCATCTCACCGATGGCGATCCCGCCTACACCCTGGTGCAGGTTTCGCTGAATGACCTGATCATGCTTTTTTTGTTTGCGCCCATCGTGCGCTTCCTGGTCAGTGGTGCGTCGTCGCTGCGTGTGCCTTTCATGGTGCTTCTGTACTCGGTGATCGCCTTTATCGTCATTCCGCTGGCAGTTGGCGCCGGACTGCGCTATTGGTTCATTCGGCACCACGGCCGGGACTGGTTTGAACGCGCGCTCCTGCCCCGCTTTGCCCCGGTAACAATCCTGGCCCTGCTGCTGACCCTGGTGTGCATTTTTGCCTTTCAGGCCGACAACATCACAGGGCGCTACTTCCATGTGGTGCTGATTGCGATCCCCATTCTGCTACAGGTGTATTTCAACTCCGGGCTGGCCTACGGGCTGATGCGGCTGTTCCGGGTGCAGCATTCCATTGCCGCGCCCGGCGCGCTGATCGGCGCCAGCAATTTCTTTGAGCTGGCGGTGGCCACTTCCATCGCCCTGTTCGGAGCCGGCTCCGGTGCTGCCCTGGCCACGGTCGTCGGTGTGCTGGTGGAGGTGCCGGTCATGCTCTCAGTCTGCAATGTCTGCAACCGTACTCGCAGTTGGTTTTCCTGGGAGATGCCCGGCGCTGTCCTCTCCCCAGAGCGATGAATGTACTACGGACAGCGCCCCGGCCAGCCTGGAGCGCTTCTATCCCTGCGGCAGAGTCACAAAAAGATCGAGAGGGATGTGATATGAAGCGCGTTCTGTTTCTGTGTACAGGTAATTCCTGCCGCAGCCAGATGGCCGAGGGCTGGCTTCGCCAACTGGCCGGTAATCGCTTTGAAGCCGAGAGCGCCGGTATCCGGCCCACCGCGCTTCATCCGGACGCGGTGCTGGTCATGCGCGAGGCTGGGGTGGATATTGCCGGACAGCGCTCGAAGAATGTCAGCGAATTTCTGGAACGGCCATTTGACTTCGTCATTACGGTGTGCGACAGCGCCCACCAGGCGTGCCCGTACTTTCCCGGTGATGTCCAGAGGCTGCACTGGAGTTTGGCTGATCCCGCCGCGGCCACCGGGAGCCACGAACAGCGGTTGGCCGTGTTCCGCCAGGTTCGTGACCAGATCGCCCAGAAAATCGAAGACTTCATCCGCCAGCCCTGATCATTAACCCCACGGGCGAGGGCGCCCGCGCTCCCGCAAGGTTAAGTAAACTGCGGAAAGGTTTTCCGGCCTACAGAGTGTCCATAAGAGAACGCCCTCCTCCTCAGCTAAGTGCCAAATGCTAATGGCTGCTTCTCCCTCTTGCCCAATTCCGCGTCCAGCCTGTAGTCTGAAGCTTCCGTATTCCAACGAGGACCCCTTCAATGCCATCGACCCCGCGCTATGTCTGGATGGATGGCGGCCTGGTTGCTTCCCAGGACGCCAACCTGCACTTCATCAACGCCGGCTTGCACTATGGAATCAGCGTGTTTGAGGGCATCCGCTGCTACGCCACCGACCGCGGCCCGGCCATCTTCCGCCTGCCCGAGCATGTGGACCGGCTGCTGGATTCGGCCAGCGTCATCGGGTTCCGCGACCTGCCCTGGACCCGCGAGCAGCTCATTGCCGCTATCGACCAGACGGTAGCCGCCAACGGCTTCGGCGATTGCTACGTCCGGCCGCTGATCTGGCTGGATGGCGCCATGAACATGGTGGTGGAGGCGGGCAAGTTGCGCCTGGGCATCGCGGTGTGGGAGTGGGGCCACTTCCTGGGCACGGAGGCCAAGGAACGCGGCATTCGCGCCAACATTTCTTCTTTCACCCGCCACCACCCCAACATTGCCATGACCAAGGCGAAAATTTCCGGCAACTACGTAAACTCGGTGCTGGCCAAGAGCGAGTCGCTGCGCCTGGGTTTTGACGAGGCCATCATGCTCGATCCCGAGGGTTACGTGGCCGAGTGCACGGGTGAGAACATTTTCGTGGTGCGCCGCAGCGCTATTTACACCCCCCCCA
>DATGIY010000101.1:0-3934 GCA_035295475.1 Terriglobales bacterium | reverse complement strand
CATAGCGGCGGTATTGGGAGCGCTGGCCGGCATCAACATGATTTCCGGGGCGGGAATGCTGAACTTCCTGGCGACCATGAGCATAGAAAAGCTGGTGGTGGATGCGGAAGCGATTGGCTATGCCCAGCGCCTGCTGGCGGGAGTGCAGGCGCGCACACCCACCCTGGCCACAGAGATGTTTGCCGCGCTGGGACACAGTGGCGATTTTCTCAAGCTCAAAGAAACGCGGCAGCTGTTTCGCAGCGAGCAGTACCTGCCATCGGCGGTGATTGACCGGGAGTCGCTACGCGGCTGGCAAGAGGCGGGGTCGCCGGACGCATTTGCCCGCGCCCGGGTGCGGGCGAATGAGCTGGTAGAGGCATATCGGCGGCCGAAAATGTCCGATTCCATGGAGCGCGAGCTGCACTCGTTTATGGAAACCGAGGCGCGCCGCGCCGGCATGGAGCATTTGCCGGGAATTGCCGAAGCCGCAGTGGCTGCAAAGAGTTGATAGACGCAGCTGGTTTCCGGCCTGCCGAGTGGGTCCTGCCGCTTCACACTCGTCTTCTATTCCTTCCGCAATTTGCGGCTAGCCTTTGTTTAAGTGTCCACACAACCTGGGGTCGGGTTTCGGGCCGGCAGGGCGGAGAACAGGCCTGACAGGATAAACTAGGGCCAGAATTCGTCTGCAGACGCGGTCCTGGCTTTGTGCGCATACAAATCCTATTTTTCGGGCAGCTGAAGGAAGTCGCCGGGCGGGAGCGGGATACGCTCGAACTGCCGGAGGGAGCGCGGGTTTCCGACCTGCTGCGGCGATACGCGGAAATCTCCCCTGCCCTGCAGCCCTACTACGACGTCATGGCGGTCGCTCTTAACCAGGAATACAGCGAACCCACCGCCAGCCTGCGGGAAGGAGACGAAGTGGCGCTGATTCCACCGGTCAGCGGCGGCAGCGGGGAGCAAGCCCAGGCACGGCAAACACAACACGCGGCGATTGTAAGGGAAGCAATTAAGTCGCAAGCGGTTATAGAAGGGATCAAGCGACCGGAAGATGGAGCGGTGGCGGTATTTGAGGGCATCGTGAGGAATCACAGCCGCAATCGCCGGACGCTGTATCTGGATTACGAAGGCTATGAACCCATGGCACTGAAGCAGTTGGAGGAGCTGGCGGAGCAGGCGCTGGCCCGCTTCGCGGTGCGCGAGGTCGCGCTGGTGCACCGCTTGGGGCGGCTGGAGATCGGAGAAACCAGCGTGCTGATTGTGGTGGCATCCGCCCATCGGGGAGCCGCATTTGAAAGCTGCCGCTGGCTGATCGACACCCTGAAGAAGACTGTTCCCATCTGGAAAAAGGAGTACTTTGAGGACGGGGCGGTGTGGGCCGACGGCGAGCCTTTTCCGGAGGAGATTGCGAAGGCGGGTAATATTTCGCCGGCAATCGGGAACAAGCCTGCATCTAAATGAAACGAATCCATTGCCCAGCAGCGCAATCATACCCGGCGGTCGCGGCCATCAGCTCTCGGGTTTCGGCCGGCAGGGCCGGGCTCTGTCCCATGGCGGCAGAGAGTTTCCAGGGGGTGCTGTGCGCGCAGTTTTGGGGCTGATCCTGCTCCTCGGTGTGGCTCCCTGGTGTGTGGGACAGCAGAGTTCGAGCCCGCCGGCGAGCAAGAGCGCCATTCCCCTGGCGCACATGCCGGAAGCGCAGACGGCGCGGCAAAGCGCGCCCGATGACGAGCAGTCTTCCCCCACGTTCCGCGTAAATGTAAAGCTGGTGAACTTGTTCGCCACCGTGGTGGACCAGAATGGCGCCCCGGTGGGCGGGCTGAACAAGCAGGATTTCACCGTACTGGAAGACGGGAAACCGCAGAAGATTTCAGTGTTTGCCCGGGAATCGGGGCTGCCGCTTTCCATTGCGCTGGAAGTGGATACCAGTCTGAGCACGCGCAAGGACCTGCACCTGGAGCTGGAGTCGGCGCGGCGCTTCGTGCGCACCATACTGCGGCCGGTGGATGCGCTGGCGGTGTTTCAGTTCAGCGAGATCGTAGACGAAATCGTTCCCTTTACTTCCAACCTGAAGCGCATCGATGAGGGAATCGATCACGTGCGACCGGGGGCGGCCACTGCGCTCTATGATGCCATTTACCTGGGAGCGCGGGCCGTAGGACGGCGGCAGGGGCGCAAGGTGATGGTGGTGATTACGGATGGAGGAGATACGGTCAGCACCACTGACTATGCCCAGGCGCTGCGCGCGGCACAGGAGTCAGAGGCAATCGTTTACAGCATTATCGTGGTGCCGATCGAGGCGGATGCGGGTCGCGATATTGGCGGGGAGCATGCCCTGATTCAGCTTTCACACGATACCGGCGGCAAATACTATTACGCCTCCTCAATCAATCAGCTGGACGAGGCTTTTCGCAAAATCAGCGATGAGCTGCGCACGCAATACCTGCTGGCCTACTATCCCTCGGAGCGGATTTCCGATTCCGACTTCCGGCGCATCCAGATACGGGTGAACGGAGCAGCAGGCAAAGATTTGACCGTGCGGGCGCGTACCGGCTACTACACCAGCAAGGCGGAATAGGGGCACCATATAGTTCTGGTGCTCAGTTGCCAGAAGTACCGAGCTGCGAGTACCGAGTAGCGAGTAAAAGCAACCCTCAAGTCGCACACCCACCAGTACATTACATGCGGCACAGATCGGACCGCGGGCGCCTAGAAAATTTGTCAAATTCCCTCCATTTCTGATCCAGATCCTTGGGCCAAGCAAGAGGAATGCAAACCTTTTCACACCCCATCTGCGGAAAAGATGCTGATGAAAGTCTTACTCCGGTTGGAGCATCGGGGTGGACAACAATGCAAGCAGAACGGGCGTGTAGAATGGGGCCATGTCATTTCGCGTACCCGGAGTCCCCCATACTTCCAAGAAAGGCAAGACCCCGCCGCCGGAGGAAACCTTCGAAGAAGCGGCGTATCTGAAGAGCCTGGGCGAGAAGCAGCGGCCGGTGGCGATCAAGCTGCTGGATGGAGAAGTGATCCGCGGCTGGATCGAGTATTACGACAAGAACATGGTGCGGGTAACGCGCGAGGGCGCGCCCAACCTGTTCATATTCAAGCACCAGATCATGTACATCGCGGAAGACGCGGCGCGGCGCAAAGGGTAAATGTCGCAGGGGCAGCAATTCGTGCCGGCGATGGCGGACATTGCCCGGGAGTCCGGCGCGCTGCTCATGCAGTATTTTCACCGCCGGGTCGCGGTGGAGTACAAGGGCGACGTGGATCTGGTGACGGAAGCCGACCGCGCCTCCGAAAGCCTGATCGTGCGGCGAATTGGCGAGCGCTGGCCACAGCACAACATCATCGGCGAAGAAGGGACACGCAGCGAACAGGGAAGCGATTATCGCTGGTATGTGGACCCGCTGGACGGCACCACCAATTTCGCGCACAGTTTTCCCGTATTCTGCGTCTCCCTGGGGCTGGAATATAAGGGGGAGCGCGTGGCGGCGGTAGTTTTCGATCCCACGCGAGATGAGCTTTTTAGCGCCGAGAAGGGTAGGGGAGCCTTCCTGAACGGGCAAAAAGTTCAAGTGTCCAGCGTGGCGAACCTGGCCGAGTGCCTGGTGGCAACCGGCTTTCCCAGCCATAAGCGTCACAAAAATCCCAACATCTTCTTTTATCACCAGATCACTTTGAAAACGCATGGCGTGCGGCGGGCAGGTTCGGCGGCGCTGGATCTGTGCAATGTCGCCTGCGGGCGTTTTGACGGTTTTTGGGAATTCAACCTCAACCCGTGGGATACGGCGGCGGGAGTGCTGATCGTCGAGGAAGCCGGGGGTCGGGTGAGCCGCTTCGATGGCCAGCCTTTTCGAATTGACAGCCGGGAAACGCTCGCTTCCAATGGCCGGGTGCACGAGGCGCTGCTGCGGGAATTTCAGGCCATCCTGAGCGGGGAAGGGCTGGA
>DATGIY010000100.1:0-2138 GCA_035295475.1 Terriglobales bacterium | reverse complement strand
CAATCTCCTTTTTGCGGGCGATGTACCCGTCCTTATTGGCGCGGATGGTGTACCAGGTAGGCAGGCCGGCGATGTTCGAAGGAAACAGATTCTTGCCGGAAACGGGGACGCCCATCTGAAAGATGGTGCGCAACAGCACCGTGTTCGAACTCTGGGAGCCGGAGCCGTTCACGGTGGCTACCTGGATGCTCATGTCGTTGACGATGGGTTTGCTGGCCGGTTGCCCGGCGTGCTGAATCGCTACATCAGTGGTGGCCATGGACTCTTATCCTTGTACGCTGCGGAACTGGAATGGATCTCGCATTTGTGGGGAAGCTATTCATTATACAAACCGCTCTCGATGGCGGCAAAGCCGCGTCCGGCGGGGGAACAGGAGTGGTAACGCCCGGCAGCCGCGGTTTACTCCTCGCGGAAGAAGCGCGCCATCTGGCGGAACTTATTGTATCGTGAGGCGAGTAATTCCGAAGCAGGGATTTTCTTCAATTCGCGGTAGTGTTTCTCCAGGGCCCCGTCCAGCAGGCCGGCGGCGGCATCGTGGTCCTGGTGGGCGCCCCCCTCGGGCTCCGGCACCACCTCGTCGATGCAGTCCAGATCGCTCAGGTCGGCGGCGGTAATGCGCAGCGCCTGCGCGGCCAGTTCCTTCTTGCCGGCGTCGCGCCACATGATGGAAGCGCAGCCTTCGGGCGAAATCACCGAATAAATGGCATTTTCCATCATCAGCACCCGGTCGGCCACGGCGATGGCCAGCGCTCCCCCGCTGCCCCCTTCGCCGGTAATGGTGGTGATGATGGGCACCTGCAGGCGGGCCATTTCGCGCAGGTTGCGGGCAATGGCCTCGGCCTGCCCCCGCTCCTCCGCCCCCAGGCCGGGGTAGGCTCCGGGAGTGTCCACGAAAGTGAAAATCGGGCGGCCGAATTTCTCCGCCAGCCGCATAGCGCGCAATGCCTTGCGATAGCCTTCGGGATTGGGCATGCCGAAGTTGCGATACACCTTCTGCTTGGTGTCGCGGGCCTTCTGATGGCCCAGGACCAGCACTTCGTCGCCGTGGAAGCGGGCCATGCCGCAGATGATGGCGGGATCGTCCCCGAAGGCGCGGTCGCCGTGCAATTCGCTCCAGTCGGTGAAGATGCGCTCCACGTAGTCGAGCAGATAGGGCCGCTGCGGATGGCGCGCCAGCTCCGTTTTTTCCCAGGCATTGAGGTGGGCGTAAATCTGCTGCCGCAGGGCATTCACCCGCTCGTGCAGTTGCTGCAGCTTGCGGTGGGCTTCCTGATTCTCGCCGGCCAGCGATTCCAGCTGCTGGATCTGCTGCTCGATTCGCTCCAGCTCGTGTTGCGCTTTGCTTGCTGATTCCATTCTCGTCTGCCGGCCGTCCACCGAGGCTTCCCACAGCGACTCCACCATGGAGAGGAGGAACTCGGAGACGGCAAAGACGCCATCATCCTCTTCCCGCGCCCGCGCCGTTCCCGTGCCGGCTGCACCCGCGCCGTGTTTCGTCCTGACCGCCACTGGCTTCAATCGATGATCCGCACGCTGCCGCGGCCGCAAAGCTCCTCCACGCGATTGATGAAGTTGCGGTCCGGTTGGACATTATAGCCTTCGGCCTCCATCACCACCATAAAGTCCCCCTGGCGCTCCACGTCGAACAGCACTTTGGCCGCGCCTTTGCGCTGGCTGCACAGCTGGTGCAATTCGTCCACCGTGCCCTCGGTGGCCGTCTCCAGCGGGATCTTGATGCGCAGGTGATGGGCCAGCTTGGGCTGCACTTCCTCCAGGGGCTGGATATCGCTGACCGTCAGCTTGGGATTCGCTCCCTCCTCAATGCGGACTCCGCACCGCACCAGCACCGGCACTTCCAGCTTCACGCGCTCCTGCAGGCGCTTGAAGGCCTCGGGAAACACCAGCATGTCCAGGGAGCCGGTCATGTCTTCCAGCGTGGCCTGGGCGTAGAGGTCGCCTTTCTTGGACTTCAGGACCCGCAGGTTGGCGATGATGCCGCCCACGCAAATCTCTTCGTCCTTGGCGGTGGAATACTTCATCTGGCCGATTTCTTCCGAGGTCCGCGCGTTCAGGTCGAGCAGCTTGTCGCGATATTTCTCCAGCGGGTGCCCGGTGATGAAGAAGCCGAGAATTTCTTT
>DATGIY010000099.1:0-7663 GCA_035295475.1 Terriglobales bacterium | reverse complement strand
GGGCATGATTCCCCGGCCCGAGGTCGATAGCGCCAGAATTCAACACACACAGATTCTCCTGGCGGAGCGAGCGGCGGAAGGCCGCGTGGCGCAAGCGCAAGCCTCGCTGGGAGCGGCTATCGGAGTGCCGGTGTCGGCGCTACGAGAAGTCAAGATTGATTGGCCGGATTTTGATCAACCGCCAACCCCGGCATCCCTCTCTCCGGCCACAATTCAGCAAGACGCTGTCCTGAACCGTCTGGACGTGCGCCGCGCCCTGGCGGAATACAGCGCTGCCGAGGCCGATTTGCAGCTGGAAATCGCACGGCAGTATCCGGATTTCAATCTGGGTCCGGATTATGCCTTTGAGGAAGGGGCGCACCTGTTCTCGGTGGCGCTCGGACTCACGCTGCCGGTTTTCGACCGCAACCAGGGCCCAATCGCGCAAGCCAAAGCGCGGCGGGAACGCACGGCGGCGCAGTTTCTCGCCGTGCAGGCGGACGGTATCGCGCAAGGCGAGCAAGCCTTGGCGAAATACCAGGCCGCCTGGAACGAACTGACGCAGGCTCGGCAACTGCTGCAGCAATCGCTCGGGCAGGAGCAAACCGCCAAACAATCCCTGCAGGCAGGCGAAGGCGATCGCCTTTCACTCAGCGGGGCGCAGCTGCAAACGGCTGCCGTCGCAAGAGCGCAATTGGCCGCGTTAAGTGCGGCGCAGCAGGCGCTGGGCGCTTTGGAGAATGCCGTACAACGGCCGCTCCTGCCGGGCGACATTCAGCCGCTTTCCCCAGACTCGCCGATGCTGCAGGCCACGCAAAGGAAATGAATATGAGCAAACCGGTGAAAGTCCTGATCGCAGTGCTAGTCGCGGCCACCGCCGCTTCCATTGTGGCAATGGCTTTCATGGCGGCCAGCCGCGGCGACCAGGACGAGGACGAGGAGGAGGCGGTTAAAGCTCCCTCCCACGTATCCCTGCAAAACGGACACACGGTGATTCACCTGGATGCGCCAACCCGAAACCGGGAAGGGATCCAGGTTTCAACTCTGAAACCGACCACCCAGCGCGCGGAAGTGCATGCCAGCGCGGTCCTGCTCCCGGTGAACGATCTGGCAAGCTCGCGCAGCAGCTATATTGCAGCACGCGCCCAACTGGAGCGCGATCAGGTGGATCTTGACTTGGCCCGCAAGCAGAGCCAGCGGGTTAAGTCTTTGTATGACCAGAACCAGAACATGTCTTTGAAGGCGGTGCAGGACGCAGAAGCGGCCGTTCGCAAGAACCAAGCACAAGAAGTGGCTGACGAACAGGAGGTCAGGTTGCAGGTAGACGCCATTCGTCAGCGCTGGGGAAACGTAGTTGCTGCCTGGGTTACAAACAATTCGTCGGCTCTGGAAGCGGTACTGACCCAAGGCCGCTATCTGGCTCAGGTCACTTTTCCGCCAGGCGAGGTGGCGAAGGCCCCGGCAACAGTTTCACTAATAGATTCAGCAAACCGGGCCGTGCCAGCGCGGCTTGTATCAGCTTTGGCCCAAGTCACTCCGCAAATTCAGGGGATTAGCTTCTTGTACCTGGTAGGCGGCAACCCCGAAATGGCGGTGGGAATGAATCTTGCTGTTCTAGTGCCCATAGGCCAGCGATTGTCCGGAACCGTGATTCCACAGAGTGCGATTGTGTGGTGGGAAGGAAAAGCCTGGGTATACGAGGAGTCTGCGCCTGACACTTTTACCCGGCGAGAAATACCAACGCAGACTCCTACAACCGGCGGTTACTTCACTTCGGAAACCACCTTTGCCCCCGGAACAAAACTGGTGACCGCCGGCGCTCAAATCTTGCTCTCGGAAGAATTTCGCGGCGAGATTCAGCAGGAGGACTAGCCCACCATGCTTACTGCCATAGTGCGCTGGTCGCTGCGGCACCGGGGAGTCGTGGTAGCCCTGGCCTGCCTACTGCTGGCCTATGGTGTGTACACGTTGAATCAGGCTAAATACGACGTTTTCCCCGAATTCTCGCCTCCCGAAGTAGTGATTCCGACCGAAACCCCCGGCCTGGCTCCCGAACAAGTGGAATTACTTGTCACACAGCCCATTGAGAACGCGGTCAACGGCGTACCCGGCGTGCAGTCGGTTCGATCGGCATCGATTCAGGGACTGTCAGTGGTGACTGTCCTCTTCAACTCTGATACCAACGTCTACCTCGATCGGCAAGTTGTAGCCGAGCGCTTGTCCACTCTCTCGGGTTCCCTGCCCGCCGGCATCCGACCCAGTATCGCCCCGCTCACGACCTCCACCAGCACCGTGATGGTGGTGGGGCTGACATCAGGCACACAATCGCTCATGCAGGTGCGCACCGTTGCCGATTGGACGATGAAGTTGCGCCTTCTGGCGGTTCCCGGAGTTTCCAAAATCGCAATCTTCGGTGGCTACGAGAAGCAGTATCAAATCCAGATCAATCCCCGCGAGCTCATTCAGCACGACATCGGTCTGGATCAGGTTCTGACTGCCGCCGAGCAGGCGACGGGTATTCGGGGAGCAGGTTTCATCAGCACTGGCAATCAGCGGCTCATTTTGCAGGCTGAAGGGCAGGCAACGGCCACCGATGATTTGGCGGGCACAGTAGTGTTGCAGCGCCAGGGTGCGAACCTCACCCTGGGGCAAGTGGCGCATGTCGCCGAGGCACCGGCGCCACGCCTGGGCGCGGCCTCCGTGATGGCGCAGCCGGCGGTCATGCTGATGATTTCCGCTCAGTTTGGCGCCAACACGCTGGATGTGACCCGGCGCCTGGATGCCGCCATCAATCAGTTGCGACCTACCCTCGCCCAGGAAAACATCCAGATCGACTCCACCCTCTTTCGGCCCGCACGCTTCATTGAAACCGCGCTGCGTAACTTGCGCGCTTCCCTGATTCTGGGCGGAATCCTGGTAATCCTGGTGTTGTTTCTCTTCTTGTTCAACTTCCGTACCGCCGCCATTTCCTGCACCGCGATTCCCCTCTCGCTGCTGGCAGCAACCATCGTCACCGAACACTTAGGCCATACCCTGAACACGATGACCTTGGGCGGGCTGGCGATCGCCATCGGCGAAGTCGTGGATGACGCGGTGATCGATGTCGAAAATATTTATCGACGCCTGCGCGAGAATCAGACGCTGCCCACACCACGATCCATATTCCGCGTTGTACTGGACGCTTCCATTGAAGTCCGCAGCGCCGTAGTCTATGCCACTTTTTCCGTCATCCTGGTATTTGTGCCCGTGCTCACCATGCGGGGCGTCGCCGGACGAATCTTTTCCCCCCTGGGAATGACTTACATCTGGGCGATTCTGGCTTCCCTGGTGGTGGCTCTGACCATCACGCCCGCGCTCTCAATTATTCTTTTGCCGCGTGGCGAGCTGCGGGAAAAGGATCCGCCTCTCGTACGTTGGCTCAAAGGTAAGTATGAACGCCTGCTGATCCGCATAGAAAGGCACCCTGGCGCGGTGATGGCCACGGTGGGGGTCCTCGTCTTCGCCGCTGTTGTCTGTATTCCCTTTCTGGGCGGGGAGTTCCTTCCCAGCCTGCGGGAAAATCATTTCATCGTGCATATGACCGCGGTTCCGGGCACGTCGCTGGAGCAATCCATGGCGTTAGGCAACCGGCTCACGCGGGCGCTGCTGAAGATTCCGTATGTGCGGGATGTAGGCCAGCGCGCCGGGAGGGCCGAAATGGCAGACGACTTTTCCGGCACCCACAGCAGCGAATTGGAAGTGGATCTGAAGCAGCTCAGCGGAGCGCAAACCGACCAGGCGCTGGCGGACATTCGCCACACACTGGAACAATTTCCCGGCGCCGCGTTTTCCGTAAATACGTTTCTCACCGAACGCATCAACGAAATTCTCTCCGGATACACCGGCGCGGTGGTGGTCAACATTTATGGTTCCGACCTGAATGAATTGGACCGCCAGGCGTCGCGCGTGGCCCGGGTGCTGGCAGCGGTTCCTGGAGCAACCGGCGTGCAACTGCAGTCGCCACCCGGCATGCCACAGGTAATGGTTCGCCTGCGTCCTGCGGACGTGGCGCGCTGGGGCTTTGATTCGCTGCAGGTGCTGAATGTAATTCGAACCGCCTTCGGTGGTGATCAGGTCGGCGAAGTTTATATCGGAAACAAGGTCTTCCCTGTTTCTGTCATTCTGGACCCGGCTGACCGCCGGTCATTAACAGCCATCGCTTCCCTTCCGATCCGAAGTCCGCAAGGCAACTACGTGCCTCTGCGGCAACTGGCGGACGTGTATGAAAGCTCCGGCCGCTACGCGATATCGCACATCGGCGCTCGGCGCGTGCAGTCGGTCACTTGCAATGTGGCGGGAGGAAATGTGGCCGGGTTCGTAGCCACCGCCCGCCGGCGCCTCTCGCGTCTGGCCATGCCGGCGGGAGTTTATGTGGAATTCAGCGGTACGGCGGAAGAGCAGTCGCGCTCGCAACATGATCTGCTGGTGCATTCCCTGCTGGCGGGAATCGGCATTATTCTTTTGCTCTCTATCGTGATGCAGAACTACCGCAACTTGCTTCTGGTGCTGGCCAATCTTCCTTTTGCGCTGGTAGGTGGCGTTTTTATCGCGCTGGCCACGGGTGGGAACTTATCTTTGGGGTCGCTGGTCGGTTTCGTAACCCTATTCGGGATTACTTTGCGGAATTCCATCATGTTGATTTCGCACTATGAGCATCTGGTGCAGTCGGAAGGGATGGAGTGGGGTTGGAACGCGGTGCTGCGGGGCGCCTCGGAACGGCTGTCGCCGATTTTGATGACCGCGCTGGTCACCGGGCTGGGCTTGCTGCCGCTGGCCCTCGGCAGCGGGGCTCCCGGCCGTGAAATTGAAGGGCCGATGGCCATCATTATCCTGGGAGGATTAGCCACTTCGACCGCTTTGAACCTGCTAGTCCTTCCGACCCTGGCATTGCGTTATGGGCGTTTTGAGACGGCACCAGGAGTGGAGGAGTAGCAAGCACACCCCGAGAACGGAGGTGAATAGGACAGCGCAGGAACAGTGCGCGCCCTACCGCCGTGCAATGAACCTGCGCCGTGCCCTAGCCAGACGCAGAGGAAGGACGCACAGCCGATGTTCGCGTTTTCACGGATATGCAGGGCGATGGCATGCTTCACCTGAATTTCCCCTCCGTACCGGCTGCCGTACCGAGATGCTGTGACGTCTGTCACCCGCGGTCGTCCGTTTGTACAATGTCCAGGTAGAGAGGCAACGGCCCTCGCCGGAAAGCAGAAGGTTCCAGGACAAGAATAGAAGCTCTTAATCTGGAGCCAGCATCAACGTTAAACAACGGAATGACATCCAGGCTCGCCAAGCCGCTGTTGCACTCTCTCGTGGCGGTCGCTGTGACTCTAGGGGCCGTCTGCCCGGTGCTGCTGGCACAATCGATGACTGCGATGGCTCCGGTGGCTTGCCATCATGAGCAGCGGCATGGGCGCGTTCCGCAATGCTGCGTTGGGACGCATCATCAAAGGACTCTACCCACCGCTGTGTACCAGCTCCCCGAGTCCACTGCAGCGAGCATCAGCCTGGACTTTAACAACCCCGGGATGACGCAGATACTACGTGTCCCCCTCACGGAAATTGTGGTTTCGGACAGCCCTCCCGCGCACGACAACCCCCTTCGCATCTAGTTTCGCCCTCACACTCCCGGGGTGTTTGTCTATCGGTGTCTAAGATCCTGAACGTGAGGACGAAATGGGAGCTCGAAGTACGCCACAATTCCTCAGCCTACTTGTGTTGTGTTTTCTGACGTTTGCGTCGGGCATAGCCGCCGCACAGGAGACAGAGGAATCGGTAACTCCTACTGACCGACAAATGCCGGGCATGCAGCACAGTCACGACAAACGTGGAGCACACCAGCAAAAGCAGCCAATGAACGTCAAGCAGCACGCGAGAATGAAGATGCAGGCGAACTCATTCATCGAGAACATCCTGCAACACTCGTCATCGGGCACGAGCGCCGAGCCGGACTCGACTCCCGCGCCCATGCTCATGACAACTAAGGGACAATGGAAGCTGATGTTCCACGGCGTTGCCTGGCTGAACGAGCTGCAGCAGAGCGGCCCACGCGGTCATGACAAACTATTTTCCACCAATTGGTTCATGCCGATGGCACAACGCAACCTCGGCCCCGGACAGCTCACCCTGCGCACGATGCTGAGCCTGGAGCCCGCGACGGTAACCGCCCGCCGCTACCCGGAGCTGTTCCAGTTGGGCGAAACAGCATTCGGCAAGCCGCTCGTGGACGGGCAGCACCCGCATGATTTCGTCATGGAAGTGGGAGCACTTTACGACCTGAAGTTCGGCGAGCACACGCTGTTGTCCTTCTATGCGGCGCCAGTGGGTGATCCGGCGATGGGTCCCACGGCCTACCCCCACCGTATGTCTGCCGCCGAGAATCCCATGGCTGCGCTTGGCCATCATCTGGAGGATTCCACCCATATCGCGGATGATGTCATCACGGCCGGCGTGACGTACAAAGCGGTGCGTCTGGAGGCGTCCGGGTTTCACGGCCGCGAGCCGGATGAATACCGCTGGAACATCGATACCGGCCAGATTGATTCCTGGAGTCTGCGCTTTACCGTTAATCCAGCACAGAACTGGAGCATGCAATATTCGCTTGGCCATCTGACCAGTCCCGAAGCGCTCCACCCCGAAGAAGATGTGCGCCGCATGACGGCTTCGGTTACGTACAACAGACCGCTCGCGAATGGCAACTGGGCGACCACTCTTATCTGGGGGCGCAATCAGGATCTGGGACATCAGCAGATCTTCAATGGCTATCTGGCGGAATCGACGCTTCGCCTCGGCCGGCAGAACCTGTGGGCACGAATCGAAGATGTGGATCGCGGCAACGAACTGATTCTCGGCGAAAGTCTCGAGCCGCCCGGCTTTGAAGAACATTTTGCGGCTCGCGTTCAGGCATACACTCTGGGCTATGACCATGAAGTCGGCCACGTACCACACCTGAGTATTGCCTTCGGAGCGCAGCTGACGCTCTACGGCAAGCCGGCCTTTCTCGACCCAATCTACGGCAATCATCCCGTGGGCGGGGTTGTGTTTCTGCGGCTTAGGCCAGTTTCCAAGAACCGCTGATTCGATATGGGGAGATGGACAGCAGAGATGCGAAGAAGCTGAAGCAACTGGAGAACGAGAACCGGAGGCTGAAGCACGTGGTGGCACGCTGGGTAACTTCCTGAGCCCAGTTCGCGTACTCCGCGGGTGTCCACATGGGCGGCGCTCAATGAGAAGCAGTGGCATAAACGTGCGTGGCAATGTTTTCCGTGGTCACCAACTGCGGTCGCCTCTGTTTGAGGAACAAAAAATCAACTTCAGCACCGTCTTCGCCGGCCAGGAGGTCGGGAGCAAAGAAGTGCACGACGATATCTGGCTGGTCAGCTTTATGGATTATGATCCAGGCTACTTCGACCTCGAAACCCGTGTGTTAGAACCACTCGACAACCTGTTCGGCCCCAGGTTGTCACCTATGTAGCCGGTACATTCTGATACCCATGTCTCCGGGCTGGACCGAAAAAGAATGGTCGGGGAGAGAGGATTTGAACCTCCGACCCCCTGGTCCCGAAACAAAGAAAATCAGCCAAGTTGTTGATTTTTCAATCCATGTGAGTGGTGCTTCAACCGCATAAACTCATGTAATTCGTATTCG
>DATGIY010000098.1:0-4621 GCA_035295475.1 Terriglobales bacterium | reverse complement strand
GAGCGCGAGTTCTTCAATCCGGAAATTCCCGTGGACGGTCCGATTTCGCTCAAGAAGATTACCCGCCAGGCGGTGCGTGAACTGGAGCGCAAGGTGATCCTCAAGGTGCTGCAGGCCAACCACTGGAATCGCAAACAGTCGGCCAAGGCCCTGAGCATCAGCTACCGCGCCTTGCTCTACAAAATCCGCGATACCGGGCTGCCCTCAAACCGCACCAGCAAGATCAGCCCTGCCCCGGCGCAGAGCGTGAATGGCAACGCCGCCACCGCCGACTGAGCGGGATTCGGTCGCCGGTGGCTCATGGAGACGGAGCCACCGCTAGCGGGCGCCGTCATTCGAAACGGGAAATCCCGCCCGTAACAGGGCATTGATTCCACGGACCGGCCGCCCGTTTTGGGAAAGTGGTCCATTCGCGGGCGACGGATTCTATTTCTTATCCATTTGCCATTTCCACCCTAACTCCCTGCTACAAAAATGAAATCTGAGCGGTCCTATGCAGGCGCGTCCCTGTGGACAGCCAGTTGCTAGAAGCCTAATAGCGAAAACAAAGCGAAAGCCGCTTTGCGAGGCCAATGCTCATGATTCCCCTGAAAGAATTCAAAGTAACGCAACGCGACGGCGAAATTCTGCGCCTTCTGCTGGAAGGTTGCAGCAATAAGGAAATCGCCAGCGAGCTGAAAATCAGCCCGCGCACCGTCAAACAGCATCTGCGCTCGCTTTTCCAGCGCGCCGGCATTGAAGGCGGTCGCAAGCGAGTCAAACTGGCCACAGCTCTGATGTGGCGGGAGCAAACCCAATGCAACCACGCAACCGCTTAACGCCGCGAGAAGTGCAGGTGGCAGCGCTGGTTTGGCAAGGCATGACCAACCGCGAAATCGGCCAAACCATCGGCACCACGGAACAGGTAGTCAAGAACTACTTGCGGGTCATCTTCGACAAGCTGGGGGTCTGGAGCCGCCTGGAATTGGCGCTGTACATTGCCAATCGCGGCGGCGAAAGCTGGCGTGACCAGGTTCTGGCGGATGGGGTAACCGAAACACACCCCCGCCCGGCTGAGGTCAAACAAGCTGCCACGGCTGGTCGCTGATGCCAGACTTGCCCTATCTCGTGCGGACTGAAGTTGAGCGGCGGGAATAGCTGCCGGACAAGGTTTTGGTCCGCTTTTCCACAGTGCGGGTCAGACTCTGCTGCAGCGGGGCCGGGAGCCATCGCGGACCGTGGACGGCGGCTAGCTCTGTGTTATCTGAGGCCCAGGCTGCGCCTTTATACGATCGCAGCAACATGCCGGGACGCAAATTGATGAGCTGCACCATCTTGCAGCAGGCCGCTTGTGCAGGTAGTGCACTTGCCTGAGAGACCGAGATTTCAGGGCGGGAAAATGGCGGTTGACCTGAGCCGCCGCTTGGGCGTACACGAAGCCTGCACCCAGTTGGTGCAATGCAGGCGCCCATGCCCTCCCCCAAGAGTTCGCCGGCGGCCACCATCCTGGTCGTGGACGATGAGCGGTCGATCGCGCAGTATGTGCGCACGGTTCTGGAGTTGGATTCCTACCAGGTGGTAACCGCGGCCAGCGGCCTGGAAGCGCTGGAACTGGTGAGCGCCGGCCTGACCCCTGATCTGGTTCTGCTGGATCTGCATATGCCGGGCATCGATGGCCTGGAAACACTGCGCCGGTTGTTGCAGATTCGTCCCGGTCTGAAAGTGATCATGTGTTCCGGGGCTCCGGACCCGCGCAAAGCGTTGGAGGCGTTTGTCAGCGGCGCACAGGAATTCCTCACTAAGCCCTTTCGCCATCTCTATCTTTCCGCCACGCTGGAGCGTTGTTTGGCAGATCGCGGCGGGCGCCAGGCCGTGCCCTGGCATGTGGTCCAGGAGATGTGGGAAATGGCAAACTAAGCTGCGATCTACCTAGTTTTCGTGGATTTAAGAGCGGGATTAAAGGCTGTGGGCGGCGTCAGCCTTTTCGGCGCGGGACAAATCAGGCCGGCTGAGGGCAGCCTGCTCCGCCAAATATTTCTCCAGAATCTGCCGTTCGGGTTTGGCCATGCCAATGAACTTCACGCCTACCCCAAAGCCGGCGTGACTGCTGGTCACCAGGCCAGGGCTGATCAACTTGACATTGTCCAGCCAGATCACCAGGCTTAGCTGGGTGCCTACCGGCAGCGGAATCATCATCTCGACATAGCAGCCACCCAGACTTAAGTCCACCAGGTTGCAGCGTAACGGCAAACCCGAAGGATAGGTGCGGACCTCGATGCTGGCCTTGCACTCGAAACGGGGAGAACTGCGCCGCTCCGCGACTTTGGTTGGAACAAAAGAATCTGGCCCGGGAGGCGGCAGAGGAATGTCCCAAAGCAGCTTGCCCGGCGCGGATGTTTCCAGCCCCAGAAGGCCTTCCTGGGCGGTACCGGGTTCCCCCACCCAAGTGACGCGAAAGTGCCCTTTTTGCTGCTTGTAGGCCACGCCCACAGCATCGCCCGGCTTGAGCTTATGCTGGACTCCTTCCAGGAGTACGCCGTCAGTACTTATGTTGCGCGTAGATACCGAGTCAATGAACGGGCGTCCAGACACGTCGGTGCCCCAGAGCCTGACGGTCAGCCTGGTCTCCTTGCGGGCCTCTTTGCGCCGCCCCATGCCTCTCCAATCCGCAACCTACAGCTGGCTTGCAGACCATGTTAAGCCGGGGGGTGCCAGGATTAACAAGTTACGGCGGTCACCCACGACAGACTCCGCCAAGTTCGGACAACCAGCACGCGGAGAAGGAGCCTGCCCACCGGGGCACGGCAAAACTGCGCAAAAGCTTGCAACCCAGGGGCCGGCGGCGCATGCCATTTCCTTGGTTTTCAGAAGCTTAGCAGCTTTGGAGGGCGGCATGGCGATTGCTGAAATGGAGCTTTCTTCCCCGCTACGCCGGCGAGCCGGCGGACCAAGTCTCCTGAGGCCCTGGATGACCTACAAAGAAACCTTCTGGATGGCGTGCGACACGATCGATCACACGAGAGCGGAGTACGGCCCCTTTAACAGCCGCCTGGAAGCCGAACTGGAGGCCCGCAAGCTGGGTTTCCCTTACCTGTTGCGCTACGAGCATGAGATTGGCGACAACGACGAAATTCAGGATGTGCGCGTCGTCTTCATTGAGCTGCCGGAAATGGCCGAGGCAGAGCAGCCGGCGCCGCTGAAGCTCTATACCCGCTGCGCTACCTGCGGCGAGGCGGCCAGCCACGAAAAGAGCTGGCAGGCGGAAGTGTGGGCCGACATCCACGAGTTTGAACATTGCCGGCACATGGTGCGCTTATTTGAACAGACCCGCGCCGACGGCCTGAAAGAAGTCGTGGGCTGGCGGCAGGGATAAGGCAACCAGGGCTCACCTCACATACTATTCATTGAAAGCGGGCCAGACGGATCCCGCCAGGAAGCGCCCAATACCTCGTGCCGCGACATAGACTGTCCGGGCGCATTAAGTTCTTCCGATAATTTCCGCAACCTTCACATTCCGGTTGATTGTCATTGCAAACTAGCGTCTGGCACGGGAGACAACGACGCGCTCTTCTTCCAGGGTTGAGGAAACAGACTCGGCGGCTGTCGCCTTCTTGCGGCCGAACCGCAGAAACCGCGGTTCCTCGTTCCAGGAACTGTGCAGGAGAAAGACCGCGAGGACCATCATCTCCGGCGTGATCGGATGCTGGTAGCGAGGGTGACAGTGGGTAATGTAGTACACCAGGGGATAGAGGAGGAACAGGCCGGCAAACAGGAAAGCGGCGCTCTGACGCCGGCGGAGGGCGAGCCACAATCCCCAAAAGGCCATCATGGCGAAAGCGAAGAAGAGGGCGTGTCGGGAGCCCATGCCGAAGTGAGTGGCGATGCGGCCCTGTTCCGGAATATCCAGCCAGAAAAAGCCGATACGGCGCAGCGTCAGTTGCGCAAAGCGGCCGGGATGCTGTTCGATCCATTGCTCGGCAATGCGCTGCTTCTCGGCCACATAAGCCAGCTCACCTTCCTGGGCAAAGCGAGCCATCTCATAGCGGTTCCACACGGGATGGTCCCAGAGCATGCACAAACCCTCTGAGCCCTGATGATTTCCCATGTAGAGCTCCTCGCCGAAATCGCTGCGCGGGAAGATGGCCTTGCCCATGACGAAGTAATTACGGGCGACCCAGGGGGACACCACCAGCGCAAACAGCAAAGCGGATGTCAGGGCGGGCACAAAGTGGAACTGGTGCTGCTGGCGCTGCCGGTACCAGATCCACACAGCGGCCACCGGCAGAAAGGATAAGCAAGAGGCATTAGTCAGGGCGAGTACGCCCCAGAGCAGACCATAGATAACCCAGGTTCGAAACCGTGGCTGTCGTGCCAGGCGAAGGGTCAACCAGAAGAGCAAGGTCAAAAAGAAGGTGGAAACGGCGGTTTCCCAAATCCAGAAACTCCAGTTGATGCTGTAGGGCAGGACGGCCCAAGCCCAGCCCGCCAGCACTCCCACCATTTCGCCGAACAGCTCCACTCCCACCAGATAAATGGCCAGGCACGTCAGCGCCGAAAAGACGCTATTAATGACCATCACTGCCAGGGCAGAGGCCGGGGTGTAGATGCCGAAAATTTTAAACATGCCGGCCACGATCAGCGG
>DATGIY010000097.1:0-2644 GCA_035295475.1 Terriglobales bacterium | reverse complement strand
CGTCCGCCCCGGATACCCGGTGGCCTGACGCCAGCTGTCCTGGGGGCGAGTCAAGCTGTGATGGCACGCGAAGCAGTCCAGTTCGGCGAACTCCGGCCAAGTTTGCCGATTGGCAGCGCTGCGGCTCAGCCGTTTTAATCTTTCCCGCAACTGCACACCCTGGCCGATGGCCCACTCTTGTACGCCTTCCCAGGCGTTCTGGTTATCGGGAAACTTCCAGTGCCGCGGCATCACCGCGCTGAAGGTATCCAGTTCAAAGGTCAGGTCCGGATGGCCGGCGGCAATCATTTCGTGGTCAACTCGCTTTTCGGCGGTGCCCACGTGGCAGCTCATGCATTTCTCGGAGCGCGCCACCAGGTCGCGCGTGTCGTACATGCCCAGTCTTAGAGACTGGTCGTGCGTCCAACCTCGCGTGGTGTGAGGACCGAGCCAGCCGACAGCCGGGCCGTGGCAATTCTCGCAGCTCACCCCTTCATCCATCGCGAATGATTGCGCGCGCAAGTTCGAGGGAACATCCAGGGAGTGGCAGACCAGGCACTTCTGTGATTGATTGGGAGCTGCCGCCAGTTTCAGAATCTTGCCCATACGCATGGAAACTGGGTTGGAAAGCATGGCGTAAGCTCGCGCATGCTTGTCCTGAGCTGCCCAAATGCTGTACTCGTTTTGCCAGATTCGAGTGACGGTCCTTGGGCTAACACTGCCGTGGCAGTTGCTGGCAGCACAACTCCCAGGACCGCTATACTTGCCGACATCTGCCGCGCCGCTTCCTGTCTTTTGCTGGCCGGCCGATGGCGTTGGAAGAAGGCTGATCGTTACCAGGGCAAGTGCGCCGACGAAAGTAATAAGCGATCTTCTCGCACCCATGGAAATGCGCCTCCCAAGGAATCTGGCGCGCCTTCACCGCGGAACCTGATGGAGGCGCCAGATTATACACATTGAGCGCGGGGAAGCAAGCGCTGTTATCGAGCTTTTCTTGGGGAAAGGCGCCACTTAGGAATTGCCCAACCGGGCATCACCGACTGTTTGATCACATGGACAGGGTCGGTGAGCTTTGCTATAGTCTCACTACTTCTGGGGCGCGCCCACGCCAGGGTTGCGGGGTGTCTTTCAGGCTGGGAAAGCCGGACACGATTAGCGTGTCGCTGGGGTCTGACACGTGTTTGATGAGCTTAGGGGCATTCAACGCCAGTTCGGGTACCTGCCAGCGGACCAATTACATGCCCTCTCAGCTAAGCTAAAAGTGCCGGTAAGCCACATCCATGCGGTCGCAAGCTTCTATCCCTATTTTCATCTAGCGCCGCCGCCGAAATTGGAGGTGCGCGTCTGCGCCGATATGTCATGCCACCTTCGGGGCGGGTGTGAGCTTCGCTCAGAATTGCAGCGCACCTTTCAGCGCTGTTCGGAAAACGAGATTTCCATCCGCGATTCGTCTTGCCTCGGGCGTTGCGACACCGCACCTGCGGTTTCTGTGAATGAGACCATATATTCCGGCATGCCTCCTGCGGCGGTAGTCGAAATGCTGCGGGCGGCAAGAAATGGCAGCCCTTTGCCTCCGGTGCCCCGACACCATACGCGGCGAATACTGGCGACGGATCCTTACAAGGGCGCAAGCGAATATTTAGGGGTGCGCCGTCTCCTCGAAAGCCAGGACTTCTTGGGTGCGATTGCAACTTTGAAGGAAAGCGGCCTGCGAGGCTTAGGTGGGGCAGGCTTTCCCACGGGGCTCAAATGGGAGATTGTGAGGAATGCACCTGGAAAAGCTAAGTACATTGTATGCAATGCGGACGAGAGCGAGCCCGGCACGATCAAGGACCGTTTCATTATGGAAAATATGCCTCACATGGTAATAGAAGGCATGATTCTGGCCGGGCTGGTGACCGGGGCCGAGAAAGGCATCATTTACATTCGCCATGAGTACGAGGAGCCCCAGGAAGCCCTTCAGCAGGAAATCGACCGCTGCTATGCCGTTGGCGCTCTGGGGCCGCGAGTATTCGGTAGCCAAAGGGCGTTTGACCTGAGTATCTTCGTCAGCCCTGGAGGTTACATTTGCGGGGAAGAGAGCGCGCTCCTGGAGGCACTCGAGGGACATCGGGCAGAACCCCGCAACAAGCCTCCTTTTCCGGGCACCAACGGTCTGTTTAACCTGCCCACCGTAATCAACAATGTAGAGACCTTTACCTTTGCTGCTGCCATCCTGCTGCGGGGCGCTTCCTGGTACAAGGCTCAGGGGTTGAACGGCTCTGCCGGACTCAAATTTGTGGGCGTGAGCGGGGATGTGGAACGCCCGGGTGTATTCGAAGTGCCAATGGGAACCTCGTATTACGATCTGATCTACCGCTTTGCTGGCGGTATTTCCGGAGGCCGCCAATTACTGGGCTTTGCTCCCTCTGGTCCTTCCTCCGGCTATCTTCCCGCAAAGATGGTGAACTTACCTCTCGACTTCAATGCGGTAGCGGCGGCTGGCTCCATGGTAGGTTCGGGTGCAATCGTGGTTTGCGCCGAGGACCGCTGCATGCTGGATATGGCCCTCAACGCCGTGCGGTTCTTCCGCAATGAATCATGTGGAAAATGCGTGCCTTGCCGCGTAGGATCGCAAAAGATGGTGTCGTTGTTGACCGGCTGGACTACCGGCAAGGGTTCCACT